>CAYFFH010000020.1:0-17949 GCA_964342175.1 uncultured Enterobacteriaceae bacterium
GGCGGGCGCTTCGCTATACGCGGTGTGCACCGCATGCCACGGCGCCCAAGGCGAAGGGAACCCGCTTTTGAACGCACCAAAATTAGCTGGGCAGGGTGCCTGGTACATGAAGCGTCAACTTGAGTACTTCAAAAAAGGCATCCGTGGATCACATGAGCTAGACATTTACGGACAGCAAATGGCTCCAATGGCGGCGGTACTAGCTGATGAGACGGCCATTAACGACGTCGTCGCCTATATAGAGACGTTACCTGACCTTCCAGCGATATCTACGGTGACGGGTGATGTCGAGCACGGCGAGGATGTCTATGAAACTTGCGCATACTGCCACGCGGCCGACGGTTCAGGAATACAAGCGCTTAACGCACCACGGCAGGCGGGGATGAGCGACTGGTATTTAGTCACTCAGTTGAAAAACTTCAAAAAGGGTATCCGAGGGCAGCACCCAGGCGATGGGTACGGGCCGCAGATGGGCTTGATGGCGAACAGTTTGATCGATGATCAAACGATCAATGATTTGGTCGCGTACATCAACACTTTAGAAATCGAAGACGCAACAGCGTCAGAATAGGCGACTTAAGGGTTCGAAGAGAGGATATTTGGATGGCATACGTCACGCACGACGAAACGGCATACGTTGCACCGCTAGAAGTTGAAGAAGAGCATCTTTACCACGCTAAGACATGGCTTGGTAAATATGTCTTTAGTCAGGACGCAAAAATCATCGCAGTACAATATGCGTGCACCGCGATCGGTATTGGATTGGTCGCTTTAGTGTTCTCATTAATCATGCGACTCCAGCTCGGTTTCCCAAACACCTTTGCTTTCATTGCACCGCAGGATTACTACCAGTTTGTGACCATGCACGGCATGATTATGGTTATCTACCTCCTCACCGCTCTATTTCTCGGGGGCTTCGGCAACTACCTCATCCCCTTGATGGTGGGCGCCCGCGACATGGTGTTCCCTTATGTCAACATGATTAGTTACTGGGTGTACTTAGTCGCCGTGTTGATTCTTGTCGCAAGTATGTTCGTTCCTGGAGGCGCCACAGGATCAGGCTGGACCCTCTATCCACCGCAGGCTGTCACCTCCGGGACCCCCGGTTCGGATCTCGGCATCATCTTGATGCTGGTCTCTCTGATCGTTTTTATCATCGGATTTACCATGGGCGGTTTGAACTACGTGGTTACGGTTCTACAGGGCCGAACGCGGGGCATGACTTTGATGCGCTTGCCTCTAACAGTATGGGGTATTTTTATGGCAACAGTGCTCGCGCTGCTTGCTTTTCCGGCTTTGTTAGTCGCTTGTATCATGATGCTGTTTGACAAAATTGTTGGCACCAGCTTCTTTATGCCCGCGGTGATCTCCATGGGCGAACAGCTTCCACATAACGGGGGCAGCCCAGTGTTGTTCGAACACTTATTCTGGTTTTTTGGACACCCTGAAGTCTACATTGTTGCGCTACCGGCTTTTGGAATTGTCTCAGACCTACTCTCCACACACGCAAGGAAAACCATCTTTGGTTATCGCATGATGGTATGGGCCATTGTGGTGATTGGGGGCTTAAGTTTCATCGTTTGGGCCCATCACATGTACGTAAGCGGCATGAATCCCTACTTCGGGTTCTTTTTTGCCACCACAACCTTGATCATCGCGATACCTACTGCAATCAAGGTATATAACTGGGTTTTGACCTTGTGGCATGGCAATATCCGGTTAAACGTTCCAATGATGTTCGCTATTGGTTTTATTTTCACGTTCATCAATGGCGGCCTAACCGGGTTGTTTCTTGGGAACGTAACGGTCGACTTACCACTTTCTGACACCTATTTCGTGGTTGCCCATTTCCACATGGTGATGGCAGTGTCTCCTGTACTGGTAGTATTCGGCGCTATCTATCATTGGTATCCGAAGATGACGGGCCGGTTACTCAATGACGGGCTCGGCAAGGCACATTTTTGGATAACCTTTCTTGGAACCTATGCGATCTACTACCCCATGCACTACTTAGGTTTTCTGGGGCTACCTCGCCGTTACTATGCTATGGGGCCGACGGAGTTTATGCCAGAGTCAGCTCACAGTTTGAATCAGTTCATCACTATAGCAGCCCTTATGGTAGGAGCGGCTCAGCTAATCTTCCTCTACAATTTGATCGTAAGCTACCGCAACGGCAAAGAATCCGGCCACAACCCGTGGGAATCAACGACGCTTGAATGGCAGACTCCGGCGACCCCACCTGGGCACGGCAATTTTGGCTCCGAATTGCCCTTAGTATACCGGTGGGCATACGACTATAGCGTCCCAGGCGCCCCGGCAGACTTCCTGCCTCAAAATCTACCGCCACAAGGCGGATCTGCCGAAGGCCTAAAAGAAGGGTAGCCGGACCAGGCGGTCACACCAAAATGGGCATATCAGTCGGAATAATGTTTCTCATCATGGCGGTTGTCGCTGGATGGCTTTTGAAACAGACCATTAGCACAACCCCATGGATTGCCCGAACAACTATCGTTGAGGGTCACAGTGGTTCTTTCCCCCAGGCAAAGGCAAAAATTGGTCTTTGGGTTTTTCTTGCAGTTGTCACTTCGCTGTTTGCTTTGTTTATCAGCGCATACACCACTCGCATGGAGCTAGGCGATTGGCGGCCATTGCCAGAACCAACCTTGCTCTGGTTCAACACCGCGATCCTGGTATTTAGTAGTATTGCTTTGCAGTGGGCACGGCACTCTGTTGAGAAGGAAGAGATCGGCGGCGTCAAGGCAGGTCTCGCGGCTGGTGGCGTCTTGACGATCAGCTTTATGGTCGGTCAGCTCATCGCCTGGCAACAGCTTGGCGAGCTCGGGTATCACGCCAACACAAATCCAGCAAACGGCTTTTTCTACTTGATAACCGGTCTGCACGGCCTCCATATGCTTGGCGGTCTGGTCGCGTGGTGCCGCACATCTTTTAAGGTCTGGCGTGGCTGCGAGGCCACCGACGTACGCTTGAGTGTGGAACTTTGTACGGCTTACTGGCATTTTTTACTGGTCATTTGGTTCGTATTATTTGGTCTGATGTTATCGACCTAACAACATAAGGATTCAAAGAAGTGTCGAATGAGATAGCAATAGATACCGGGCGTTCAATAGACATGGTTGAGGGCCTACCAGGCATAGTCTCTGATTGGTCGTCGGATCAGCGGGCGTTCAAACGCGTGCCTTGGGGCAAGGCAATGATGTGGATCTTCTTACTAAGCGACACCTTTATTTTTTCTTGCTTTCTGCTTAGCTACATGAAGGTGCGCATGACCACCACCGTGCCATGGCCTAATCCGAGCGAAGTTTTCGCATTAACTATTATGGGTAACCATATCCCGTTGGTGCTCATCGCCATTATGACCTTTATTCTGATCAGCAGCAGCGGCACCATGGCCATGGCGGTCATGTTCGGCTACCGCAAGAACAAAAAGGTGACGGGTCTGTTGCTTGTCATAACCGCACTATTCGGCGCTTCGTTTGTTGGCATGCAAGCTTTCGAGTGGACTAAGTTAATCGTTGATGAGGGCGTGCGGCCCTGGGGCAACCCAATGGGTGCTGAACAGTTTGGTGCATGCTTTTTTATGATCACTGGATTTCACGGTTTCCACGTGTCTATTGGCGTCTTGTTCCTTATTATTATGGCTGTGAAGGTGTATAGGGGCAGCCTTGATATTGGGCGTCCAGGTTTATTTACCCATCGGCCTGGGGATTATGAAGAGATTGAGATCATGGGCCTGTATTGGCATTTCGTCGACCTCGTATGGGTGTTCATCTTCGCATTTTTTTACCTTTGGTAGGCTCCAACATGTCAGAAGCAGAAACAGCAACAATGTCCGGACCAGCGGACGCACCAGAAGATCATGTCGAAGGACAAGAGCACCCCATTTCCACATACCTGTGGGTGTGGTTTTTGTTGTTCGTTTTGAGTGTTGGGTCGTATATGGTCGATTACCTGCAGCTGCAAGGACTCTTGCGGTGGTCCTTAATCCTCATTTTTATGTTCTTAAAGGCAGGCTTTATCATCGCCGTATTCATGCACATGGTTTGGGAGCGTCTAGCTTTATCATTCGCCATTCTACTGCCTCCCCTGGTGCTACTTGTATTCATCGGGCTGATGACGTCTGAAGCGAATTACACTTTTCTGAGCAGGCTCACCTTTTTTGGCGGACCGTAAGGACTAGCGTTGCGGCTAGCCGGCGAAAAGGGTTGGTCGGCCGATATCGATCTGCCCTAGCGATACTTAGTTCGTCTGTGGTCAAATTATGTTATTCAATCTCGTCACCGTAGTGAAACCGCACGCGATTACCGCGCAGAATGCGTCTTTTTTATCTTCCTCTTCTCGCCTACTTTTCGCTCTCTAGCCCATCGTTGCTCGCACACGGCGGCGTTGCCTTCGAGGAAGACAACTGTGTTCTCAACATCGGTTTTCTGAAAGCACACTTTACCGGATACCAACCCAAATCTAGAGGCAACTCTGAATTCTGCGAGGACATTCCGGATGTCGGCGAGAGCGTATTTGTGGTCGAGTACCTCCACGGCTTTCTAAACCAAATACCCGTCGATTTCCGTATTATCGAAGATATAGAGGGTTTTGGTGTCTTTGCCAACTGGGAAGATATTGAATCCATTAAGGACCTTGAGCGTGTGACTGTCTTCTACCAACCACCGAGGCGGCGCCCGAGTGGCGTGATGACTGTCGAATATGAATTCCGAAACGCAGGGAGCTACATCGGTATTGTTACGGCCCCGCACCCGCAGCAGGATAAAATTTATCGCGCTGTATTCCAATTCCAGGTCGGCGGCCAGCCATACGGCTACTTTATTATCTTTGGTGTCCTTATAGTGCTGGCACAACTCGTCTATTGGATAAACGCTGGGGGATTGCGAAAATTTCGTCAGCGCCGTGTACTTTGATCCAGCGTCGGGCGCGGAGCTTCTTGGCGACTAATCCATTCGTTGTATTCGCGTTTGGTAGTGGCGACCACTGTAATTGGCATAAATCCGTTTTCAGGACCACAGACGGTAACCGGGATTCCTCGATAAACGCCTGGCACCATAATTTCAACCCGGCGGTTAATTGTAACGCCGGGGAAGACCTCTTGTATGATATCTACCCCTTCTACCGACCACGGGTAAACTTGATCGATCGAAGTAAACATCAAGTGTATCTTTGTTCGTATAGGCAAAACTATCGGCTTGTCGCTACCTGCTAGATCTGGTTTAACGCCCTCAATCGTTGTCTCCCGCGTACCCCCAGCTGCGTTACTTAAAACGCTTATGTCGTAATCAAGGTAATCATATACCCACCTGCAATTTTTCCCTGTAACTTTTAATCGAATTTCAGATCCGTATTCTTTCTCAGAGTAAAACAAAGTCTTCGCGGCCGGAATAACCATTAACACTACGATTACGAACGGGATTACTGTCCAAACAAATTCCGTAGTAAGCTTTTTATGAAAATTCGCTCCGGCGTTTTCTCGTAAATTTCGATGAGTAAAAATGAAATAAATCATCGCCGCGAACACCAATACTGCGATAACCCCACAGATCCAGAAAACAACTAAGTGCAAATCATGTGTGGTGCTACTTGAAGACATCGCTCTTTACGGGTGCTCCGATATGTTTTTGATAATTTTTAGATCTCCAGCTAAAAGGTGCGGTATTCAATTTATTAGGCCTCGCTGGGCTATTTACCTATACAGAATGTGGAAAAAATCTCTCCTAATAATTCCTCGTTAGTGTACTCTCCCGTAAGGGTACCGAGCGCTCGCACAGCCAAACGAATTCGTTCCGCTGCAAGTTCAGGGGAATCCTGATATAGCTCGCGATGATCGAAATCTAACGCTTCGGCGGCAGCATGCAACCCTGTTAGATGTCGGTCGCGCGCTAAGATCATATTGTCGGGATCGCCTGCAATATTGAAGTGGTCAGCTAGCGCCGCATAGATTAAATCAATACCCCGTTCATGTTTCGCTGAAATCTGTAGGTAGGCGCCCGATGTCCGCGGTTCTAGCATCACCTCAAGCCCATCAAGGTCTATCTTATTACGGATTTTGAATACTGGTATTGTTAAATCGGCGACAAATTCGTCTAAATCATCTAATTCGGTAGTAACGACAAAAAATATCGCGTCCGCCTCCTCTACCTTTTCTTTAGCACGACGTATCCCCTCTTTTTCTACGTCGCTTTCGGATTCTCGTAACCCAGCGGTGTCATATAACCTAACAAGTAAACCATCCAACTCGAGGTCAACGGTTAAAATGTCGCGGGTTGTTCCCGGCTCGCTAGTGACAATAGCTCGCTCTTCACCGGCGAGAGTATTTAGCAATGTAGATTTACCAACATTAGGCCTCCCAATAATAGCGATACTTAGGCCGCCTTTTACTCTAGCACCGCGCTTAGACTTATGGACTAAACCTTTGATCGCGAGAGCGACTTCATTTGATCGTGTTGTGAGAGCTGTCAACGTTACTAATGGTAGCTCGTCCTCCGGAAAATCGATTATCGCCTCTATCTGTACGTGAATTGATTTTAGTTTTTCGGTGATCGAGTTAACTTCGCGTGAAAAGTGACCAGCTAGCGACTTCTGCGCTAGACGCGCTGTTAATGCCGTAGAGCTCTCAATCAGATCCGCAATGGCCTCCGCTTGTATAAGATCTATTTTCCCGTTTATAAAGGCTCTCTCACTAAATTCGCCTCCGCTCGCTTGGCGCGCACCGGCTGCGCTCGCTGCTCGCATGACTTCTCGAATAGCAACCGCTCCACCATGGGTTTGTATTTCAATTACGTCTTCGCCGGTAAAGGAGTGCGGTCCACGAAAGTAGATCACTATCGCATTATCGATGGTGGTGTTATCGACCCCCGTTATCGTAAAGAGTGTCGCCACTCTCGGACGAGGTAGCTTACCGATTAATTTTTCAGCAATTAGAGTTAGGTCACTGCCGGATATCCGCAGTATTGCAAGTGCGCCACGGCCTGCTGGGGTCGCGACAGCAGCAATGGGGTCATTTAATTGGCGCACCTGACTTCCTGGTTTGAAAGCTACGCTTTTTGCTCGTTCTCTACATTACGAGTGATATGCCATTGTTGTGCTATCGACAAAATGTTATTTACTACCCAGTAAAGGACGAGACCAGACGGAAAAAACATAAAAAAGATAGTAAACGCAAATGGTAGGATCTGCATAACCTTTTGTTGCACCGGGTCCATCGGCGCTGGATTCAGTTTTTGCTGAATCCACATACTTACCCCCATAATCAACGGTAAAATAAAAAATGGATCCTTAGAAGTTAGATCTACTAACCAAAGCGCGAAAGGCGCCTGGCGTAATTCAACACTTTCAAGAAGTACCCAGTAGAGTGAAATAAACACTGGGATCTGAACCAATATTGGCAAACAGCCTCCTAATGGATTTATTTTTTCTTCTTTGTAGAGGGCCATCATCGCTTGATTCAGGCCGGCCCGGTCTTTGCCATAGCGCTCTTTCATGGCGACCATCCTTGGTTGTACTTTTCGCATGTTCGCCATCGATCTATAGCCGGCCGCAGACAATGGATAAAAGACTAGCTTAAGGAGACACGTCAAAATTATAATCGCCCAGCCCCAATTCCCTGTTGTGTCTTTAATGAATTGGAGGATCACGAATAACGGTTTCGCTATAAACCACAACACGCCAAAATCAACTGTGAGTTCCAGTCCGGGAGCAACCTTTTCTAGAACGTCCTGTAGTTTTGGTCCTATAAAGATGGAGGACTGTACGCTTTCAACCCCCCCTGCCGGAATCTGCATTGGCGGGCTCCAATAACCAACAACATAGCGCGTTTCGTCAAGGATCAAGGAATAAAAATGGCTCAAGTTTTCAGCCGGAGGGACCAAAGCACTGACAAAATAATGTTCCAGTATCCCTACCCAGCCATCTTTTACCGCGAAGTTAAGCGGTGCATCATCTAAATCGTCGAAGTCTAGTTTTTCATATCTTTTATCGGGGGTAGAAATCGCGGCACCGGTAAAGGTGTAGATTAGGGTGCGTTTAGAACGGGGTTTTGCTCGTTGTAGTTGTTCGTAGACTCGGCCCTCCCATGGCACCGATGTTTTGTTATCTATTAAGTATTCTATACCTATGACATAACTACCGCGTTGAAACGTGAACCGCTTAATTACTTCCATTCCCGTCCCGGATGACCAAAATAAATCGACTATTAGGTCTTTTGCCCCATCGCCTAATTCGTAATTTGCTTGAGATACCTGAAATTGTGATCGATGGTTGGGCGTTTCTCCATTTCCTTTCATTCCACCTTGGTGAATGAAGAACCGGTCGTGAGTCCGGTCGAGCAACGAAAAATGCTCCTCGGGTCTAGCAAGGTCGACGGGGTATTTCGGTAACCCGGCATAAGCGATTCCACCACCCAGTAGATTAACCTCTAATTCTAGTACGTCAGTTCTGATTGATACGGTGTCGACTGTTGCATCTACCGATTCAACCAGTAATGATGGCGTCGACAATGACGGTTCGCCGGCTGGCGGAGATGCTTCAAGATTCGGCGCTCCACTATCATCTATCGCTTCAAGTTTCGGCGCTGCGTCTGTGCTGATCGGCTGATCTTTTGACGATTCAGAAACCGGTGCTTTATTGTAGTCACGTTGCCAGGCGTCCCACAGCATAAGGGACACGAAAGACAGTGCGATTACGAGGAATAGGCGGGTGTTATCCATGTAACGGCGGTCCAGTTTGCTTCCGGTTTAGGGCTACTTGACGGCGATTGCTTTTTACAATTTACGCCATATGTCGTTGAGTTTGCGGGACAGTAACGCGTTTGGTTGTGTGCGTGCTTTTGCCGTCGCTCGCACAACAACATCTAGTGACCGCATCGTACGGGCGTTATAGCGAAAACTCTCTCGTACGATGCGTTTTATACGGTTTCGATCGATTGCGCGAGACACGGCTTTCCGACTGATTGATAGGCCGAGTCTCGGATACCCAAGTTTGTTCAAAGTAGCGACTAGTTTAAACGCCTCACAGCTAGCGCGGTTTCCTTTAGCAAATGTAAGCCTAAATTCTTCTTGTTTTAGCAGCCTCATCGTCTTTGGAAAAGTCTGCTCAGTAGCGAGCAAAACGGAAGGCGGCTTAGACTGGGGTGAGGCGTGCACGCCCTTTAGCGCGCCTCGCCTTTAACACACGGCGACCCGCTTTTGTTGACATGCGAGCGCGAAAACCGTGTCTCCGGGCGCGCTTTATTCGGCTTGGCTGAAATGTTCTTTTCATGTCTAACTCTAGTTACGTTTTCTTTGTTGAATCAGTTAGTTTCGCACACCTTTCAGGCGAGCGGATTGTACGCTGTGCGAACTTCCAAAGTCAATTTCTAGGTATCTTTTAGAGACTGTGGATAACTCTTAAAATGAGCGTTAAACTCGCCACTGTTTATTTGTTTCTTTGAAAAAGGATCAGTTATTGAACACGGCCGTTTGGCAAAAATGCCTCAAACATCTCGAAGCAGAGCTTACTTCGCAGCAGTACAACACATGGATACGCCCCTTGCAGGTTATCGAAAATGCAACTGGTATCGAGTTGTTTGCGCCAAACCGTTTCGTTTTAGATTGGATCAAAGAGAAATACTCGGCCCGCATAGAAACGATATTACTAGAGCTCTCGCCTGAACAACCAGTATCAATGTCTTTCTCCGTGGGGGCAGATACCGAAAAAGTGGCGGATTTGATGTCATCGGCAAGCTCGATCGAAAAGAAGCAGACTACCCAGACCGCACGGGCTCCGAAAAGTAGCAAATACATCACTCGTTTAAAAGGCGACTTCACTTTCGAAAATTTCGTTGAAGGGAAATCCAACCAATTGGCTCGGGCGGCTTCTCTTCAGATTGCGGAGAACCCTGGGAAAGCGTACAACCCGCTGTTTATCTGTGGCGGGGTTGGGCTTGGGAAAACCCACCTAATGCACGCCTTCGGTAACCACCTTGTAGGGGAACGGCCTAGTGCTAAGGTGGTGTATTTACATTCTGAGCGATTCGTCGCCGATATGGTAAAAGGGCTTCAGCATAATTCCATTAATGACTTTAAGCGCTTCTACCGGTCTGTTGACGCCTTACTTATCGACGATATCCAGTTCTTTGCTGGAAAAGAACGCTCTCAAGAGGAATTCTTCCATACTTTCAATGCTTTACTTGAGGGCCAGCAACAGATTATTTTAACTTGCGATCGCTATCCTAAGGAGGTGTCCGGCGTTGAGGAACGGCTAAAATCTCGTTTTGGATGGGGCCTTACTGTGGCAATTGAACCACCCGAATTGGAAACTCGTGTTGCTATATTGAAAAGCAAAGCGTTACAAACGGGGGTTTCATTTCCCGATGAGGTGGCTTTTTTCGTAGCTAAACGTTTTAAATCCAACATTAGAGAACTCGAAGGTGCGCTTCATAGACTGATAGCAAATGCTCACTTCACTGGCCAATCCATTACGCTTGAGTTCGCTAAAACAGCACTTAAAGATCTCTTGGCGCTACAAGATAAAATGATCACCATAGACAACATTCAAAAAACAGTTGCCGAATACTACAAAATGCGGGTTGCCGATTTACTTTCCAAGCGGAGAAGTCGCTCCATTGCCCGACCTAGGCAAGTCGCTATGGCACTCTCTAAAGAATTAACTAACCATAGCTTACCGGAGATAGGTGATGCTTTTGGTGGTCGGGACCATACCACCGTGATTCACGCTTGCAGAAAAATTACTGATCTTCGCCGCAGCGAATCCCGCATTAACGAAGATTTCATCAATTTAGAACGCTTATTAACCACATGATACTGTGTGAATAAAAGCAACCGAATAATAAAAGCAAAGATTACTCACATTTTATACACAGGAGTGTTAATAACTTTACCCGAACTATACAAGAAGAAAAGTTATCTTAACTAACTATAATATAAGGTATAATTTAAGTTATTAACAGAGTTATTAACGCATTATAATTACAGTAATTGGTAATAAATTAATGAAAATTACTATTAACCGAGAGAATCTTCTTGGTCCTCTACAAGTAATAAATAACGTTGTGGAACGGCGACAAACATTACCAATTTTAGGTAACGTTCTAGTTGTTGCTGAACAAGGGGGTACCATCTCCCTAACCGCAACAGACATGGAGGTTGAAATTATTGTTACGCTAGAAGCAACAACGCAACAGGCTGGATCAGTTACTGTCCCGGCGCGTAAGTTTCTAGATATTACGAGGGCCCTACCAAAAGAAGCGAAGCTAACATTTGCGATTAATGAAGATAAAGTAAAAATTCAATCCGGTCGGAGCCGATTCCTTCTTGCAACTCTGCCTGCTACCGAATTCCCGAGCATTGGCTCGTTTACACCGTTGGTAGAGTTTGATTTACCTAGTAGCACGCTAGCGGGCTTGGTAGAGGGTACACAGTTTGCGATGGCCCATCAGGACGTGCGTTATTACCTTAATGGCTTGCTATTTGAGCTCAGTTCGGAATTGATACGAGCAGTTGCTACGGATGGGCATCGCCTTGCGCTATGTGACCGTAAAGTCGATATAGATCTCGCAGAACCACATCAAATTATCGTACCAAGGAAGGGAGTAGTTGAAATTATGCGCCTGTTAGGGGGTACGGAAGAAAAAGTTCATATAGCAATTGGCGGAAACCACATGACCATTACAACTACCGGACAATCGTTAACTACAAAGCTTGTGGATGGACGTTTCCCCGATTACGAACGAGTTATCCCCAAAACCGGGGAAAAGCGTGTTTCTGCCGATCGAGAAATACTCAAAGCGGGTCTCGCCCGGGCCTCGATATTGTCGAACGAGAAGTTCCGAGGAGTTCGGGTTGTGTTAGATGAAAACCAGCTAACGGCGATCGCGCATAATCCAGAACAAGAAGAGGCTGAAGAAGAAATAGAGGTAAATTATTCAGGGGGTGAGCTAGAAATAGGTTTTAACGTCTCGTATTTGCTAGATGTGCTAACAGTTCTCAAATGCAGCACAATAAATATTGATTTTATAGATTCAAATAGTAGTTGCCTAATTCATGATCCGGAAGATGAAACGGCGCGATACGTCGTAATGCCTATGCGGCTTTAAAATCGACCTAAATGGAAGATATGACATGCAGCTAACTGCATTGTTAGTTCAGCACGTTAGGCGAATCTGTGCAGCAAAGATGTACCCGTCAAAAGAGGTAAACTTAATCAGCGGCCAAAATGGGAGCGGTAAAACTAGTCTGCTAGAAAGCATTCATTATCTAGCAACAGCGCGCTCCTTTAGAACCACGCGCGCGTCAGACGTTATTTCTCATGGGCAAAATGCGTTGTTTGTCAATGGAGAACTACAAGGAGCTACTGGCCAAAGTTATCGAGTAGGGGTAGAGAAAACGCGTAAAACGACACGCCTTAAGCTTAATGGAGAGGTTGTGAGGATTTCTTCGAAGATTGCCCGATTGGTTCCCGTACTGACGTTCAATACCGAGTCGCACTTACTGCTTAACGGCGGCCCTGCTAACAGAAGGGCTTTGCTTGACCGCCTTTTGTTCCACGTGGAACAAAGGTATCTGGAAGTACTTAAGGGTTACTACAGAGCATTAAAACAGCGGAACTCGCTATTAAGGACCAGAGCTAGTCGCACCCAGGTAGAGTTATGGGATGCACAATTAGCGCCAATAGTCGCTGAATTAGACAGTTGGCGTGGAGAATGTATTTCCACAATTAACCGTTATCTAGAAGATTCGGAGGTTGCGGATACTTGTGGCTCGTTACGTTTGGAGTATCAACGCGGGTGGCATCCGGATCAGGAATACGCTGAGTTATTGGCAGCTACATTTCCTAGAGACTGTGAAGTCGGGCTAACGACAAGTGGGCCGCATCGGGCAGAAATCCGCATATTTGTAGACGAAAAATTAGCAAAAACGATCGTATCAAGAGGTCAAGGGAAGCTTATAATAGCAGCTATTGTTTGCGCACAGGCTCAATATTTAAGGGACCGTAGCCAAGAAGAACCAATTTTATTGATCGACGATCTTTCCTCCGAACTAGATCGAACAGGAAGAAGCCTAGCAGCAAGAATGTTGTTAAGCACGAAAGCACAAACGTTTTTCACGGCAATTGATGCAGTGGACTTACCCCTCGAAGTGAGGGCTTCAGCTATGTTGTTCCACGTGGAACACGGGCAAGTAAGTCCTATGGCTATGGCTGGATGATGATCAGGAGCAAGTGATGTCAGAAGAAAAAAATTACGATTCATCAAATATTAAAGTATTAAAAGGGCTTGATGCGGTACGCAAACGTCCCGGCATGTACATAGGTGATACCGACGATGGAACAGGTTTACACCACATGGTTTTTGAGGTCGTCGATAATAGTGTTGACGAAGCCCTAGCAGGCTATTGTACTGAGATTGATGTAAGCATCCGTGCTAACAATGAGGTAACGGTAGCCGATAACGGGCGCGGTATTCCAGTTGATATTCATGAGGAGGAGAATATATCTGCGGCCGAGGTAATCATGACAACTCTTCATGCTGGCGGAAAATTTGACGATGACTCTTACAAGGTTTCTGGAGGCTTACACGGTGTCGGTGTTTCCGTAGTAAATGCGTTGTCGAAAAAGTTGGTTTTGAATATTTACAGAGATGGTCAGACGTGGCGCCAACAATATGCAATGGGCGTTCCGCAAGGTGACTTGAGGATAGTCGGGCAAACAAGCCGCAGCGGAACCGAAGTGACTTTTATGCCGAGCGAAGAAGTTTTTCAAAATATCGAATTCCATTACGACATTCTAGCAAGCAGATTACGCGAGTTATCGTTTTTGAATTCTGGTTTGCGCATAAATCTTACGGACGAACGAACCCAGAAAACCGACGCCTTTGAGTATAAAGGAGGTATTGCGGCTTTTGTTAGCCACTTGAACAAAACAAAAAACCCATTGCACGAAGGTGTTATCCATCTGGTCGATGAGCGAGAGGGTGTGGTAGTAGAGCTGGCGCTTCAATGGAACGACTCATATCAGGAGAGTATTTTTTGCTATACGAATAATATACCGCAGAGAGATGGTGGCACTCACTTAGCAGGATTCCGCTCGGCGCTAACACGCACTCTGAATACCTATATTGATAAAGGGGGGTTGGCCGCGAAAAACAAGGTGTCAATTTCCGGTGAAGACGTTCGGGAGGGACTAACTGGTGTTTTGTCAGTAAAGGCTCCCGATCCTAAATTTTCTTCACAGACCAAAGATAAGCTTGTGTCTAGCGAAGTGAAAGGAGCCGTTGAATCGATCCTTTCAGAACACCTCAATGCATTTTTATTAGAACGTCCTCAAGATGCCAAAGCCGTTATGGCTAAGATCATCGAGGCCGCTAGAGCGCGAGAAGCGGCAAGGAAGGCGCGGGAGTTGACTAGGCGAAAAACCGCGCTCGATATTGCGGGTTTACCGGGGAAACTGGCAGATTGTCAAGAACGTGATCCGGCTAAATCCGAGCTCTTTATCGTTGAGGGCGATTCTGCTGGAGGTTCTGCCAAACAGGGTCGGCGGCGTCGGGATCAAGCCGTACTACCACTAAAGGGTAAGATTTTGAATGTAGAAAAAGCGCGCTTTGACAAAATGCTTTCGTCAACTGAAGTTGCAACTTTAATCACGGCGTTAGGCTGCGGGATTGGCGCAGACGAATATGACCCGGCTAAACTTCGATATCACAGAATCATTATCATGACAGATGCGGACGTTGATGGTTCACACATTCGGACCCTACTATTGACTTTTTTTTATCGGCAAATGCCAGAGCTAATCGAGCGAGGCCATGTCTACATCGCGCTACCGCCGTTATATAAAGTTAAAAAAGGGAAACAAGAAAGTTACCTTAAGGATGATCTAGAGCTCGATCAATACGTTATGAAGCTGACGATTCAGGAAGCAGCATTCGCGTACAAAGGCGAACAACAAGACGCAGGACGGCTGAGAGAGCTTGCCGATCAGTATCTTGCGGTTAGCGCAACGACCGAGCGCCTTGGACTGAGATACGATCCTATGATCTTACAAGCAATGCGCCGACAACCGCATCTCACGCTTACTGACGAAGCGAGTTTAAACAAATGGGCGGCCCAACTGGTCGGGCTACTCGTGAAACGTGGGGATAGCTCCATAGCTTTTACCAGTGAAGTGGTGTTTCAAGGGCCTGATAATTGGCAGATATGCTTTACAATCACAACCCACGGGCTAGAGACGGAACATCGTTTTGGAAGTGAATTCTTCTCTTCCAACGAATATCTGCGTCTGTCGACAATGGGAGAGATCCTGGACTCACACCAAGAAGATCTCGTGGTCATAAAGGGAGATAGAGAACATCCTGTTAACTCGTTGCGCCAAGGTTTCGAATGGTTGTTACAGGAATCCCGGCGCTCCCTCCACGTGCAACGCTATAAAGGGTTAGGTGAGATGAACCCAGAGCAGCTTTGGACTACGACAATGGACGCGGATAAGCGAAATCTTATGCAAGTTCAGATTGAAGACGCGGTAGCGGCAGACCAAATTTTTTCAACGTTGATGGGCGATCAGGTCGAGCCGAGGCGGAATTTTATTGAACAGCATGCTTTATCGGTGACAAACCTCGATACCTGAGGCCTTTTGAATTGCCAAGGACGCGGCTTCTAACCCCCAACATTAGGCTTGGACTCAAGCGGATCAAGCTTAGATAATGATCTTTTTTAAGAGAGTGGGCGCTCACTATCAGTGTAAATCGATAAAAGTCGACTCTGGGGGCAATCTCGGACTAGTTTTTTAGGATTTCAAAAAGGACATTCTGTGGAGTAGTCACCTGCCGCTGGGCAGACTGATGGTGTTCGTAACCACAGACAGGTCAAGAAGTTTTGATCCGGTGGTTAGAAATTAACCAGTTGTCACGATTTATTCCATAGTCTAATGTTGACGTCTGGGTTTAATATTTCATTGGTAAGAATACTGAGTTTATAGATAAATTTTAATCAGGGAGTACAACCGTATGACATCCGCGGTAGGTGTTCAGGCACGCTCAGAAAATAAAAAAACTAGGAAACCAGAGGTTTGGACTGTGGGCGCTGTTGTTGCTTTGTTGGAGCAACCGATTAACGACTTACTGTTTAAAGCCCATTCTGTGCATCGATTAAAATTCAATCCAAACGAGGTGCAACTTAGCACGCTGATTAACATAAAGACCGGTGGTTGCCCCGAAGATTGTGCTTATTGCCCCCAGAGTACTCGCTACGATACGGGCGTAGAAGCAGAAGCGCTATTAGATGCTGAAACAGTTTTCCAGGCAGCTAAAAAGGCTAAAGCAAGTGGTGCGACTCGGTTTTGTATGGGTGCAGCATGGCGCTCCCCAAAAGACCGAGACCTTAACAAGGTTATCCAGCTTATAGAAGGTGTAAAAGGCCTCGGGATGGAATCATGCGTTACCTTGGGAATGTTGAAGCCAACCCAGGCGGAGCGGCTGAAACGCGCAGGGCTCGATTATTATAATCATAACCTCGATACGTCACCCGATTACTATGGAAAAGTAATTACGACAAGAACGTACCAAGATCGGTTAGACACTTTGGATCATGTCCGTGACGCCGGGATTAACGTTTGCTGCGGCGGCATTATCGGAATGGGTGAAACAAACGTAGATCGCGCGGGACTCCTATCGAGCTTGGCAAATCTTCCAGAGCCCCCGGAAAGCGTCCCAATTAACGCGTTGGTGAAAGTTCAGGGTACCCCGTTAGATAACGCCGCTGATATTGACCCACTAGATATTGTTCGAATGGTTGCGACAGCGCGCATCATGATGCCAAACTCCTACGTTAGACTTTCTGCCGGGCGTGAAGAGATGAATGATGAAGCCCAAGCCCTATGCTTCTTTGCCGGCGCGAATTCTATATTTTATGGGGAACACCTTTTGACGACACCCAACCCTATCGCTGACCGCGACCGCGCTTTGTTTGCTAAGCTCGGATTAAAAGCAAGCGCTCTGTAGATCGGGGAAATGGCTAGCGCGTTCAACGAACGCCTCAAGGGGATAGTAGACCGCAATCGGCGTTATGGTCGTCTGCGTGGTCTCGAGCCACTAGAATCGAGCCAGGGCAGCCATATAAAAATAGGTCAACAATGCCTATTAAATTTCTCAAGTAATGACTACCTTGGGCTAAGCGCGCATCCAGATCTGCGCGCAGCTTCGGTCGACGCAATAGGGCAATTTGGGGTCGGCAGTGGCGGCTCACCGCTGTTATCAGGTCGCAGTCGTCTGCATGACGAACTCGAGCGACGGGTAGCGAAATTTATGGGGTGCGATCGCGCATTATTATTTTCTTCAGGGTACCTGGCGAATATCGGTGTAGTCTCTGCACTTGTGCGACGCAAAGATCATATTTTCCACGACCGTCTGAATCACGCGTCATTAATCGATGCGGTAACGCTTAGCCGAGCAAAAAGTACTCGGTACCCACATTTAGATCTAGATTCGTTAAGACAGGCGCTTGAAAAGGATGATTCCCCGGCGAGATGGATCATCACCGACACTATCTTCAGTATGGATGGCGATGCCGCTCCCCTGCGAGACCTCGCGGTCCTGGCGAAACACTATGGCGGGATTCTTATCGGTGACGACGCGCACGGCTTTGGTATTAACGGTGGGGGGCGAGGGTCTGCATCGGCGCTTGGTGTCAGCCAGAGCGATATGGCAGCACAAATCGTTACCTTTGGTAAGGCATTGGGAACAGCGGGCGCGGCGGTTGTCGGCAGCGAAGCGCTGATAGAGTCCTTAATACAATCGAGTCGGACATTCACATATGATACGGCACCCCCGCCAATGATAGCAGCAGCGACGATTGCGGCGCTGGATATTTTGAGCACTGACGCTTCCTTATTGCAGAAATTGGAGAGCAACATCGCGCATTTCAAAGAGACGGCTATGAA
>CAYFFH010000021.1:0-17851 GCA_964342175.1 uncultured Enterobacteriaceae bacterium
GTAGTATCACAGCCGCCTGCTTCCTTGCCCGTTTCACAAAAAAGTATCAATGGGCACACCTTGATATTGCCGGTACCGCTTGGAACAGCGGAAAACCGAAAGGAGCCACGGGTAGGCCAGTATCGTTGTTAGTGCAATTCCTTCGCTCACGAATCGAACCCAACGCTTAGACAGGCTGGTACATTGACGCGGATTGATTTTTATGTGCTCGATAATCCCAATGAGCGGCAATATCGGCATCTAATTTGCCGACTAACGCAAAAGGCTTGGGAGGAAGGCAGGACTGTCCACATACGTTGCGAGGATGCCGAAAGCACGACGACTCTTGATAACCTCTTGTGGACCTACAAAGACACTTCATTTTTGCCACACGCGGTGGAGGGTTTGGCTGACGCTATCTTAGTCCCCGTAACGCTAGGACACGACATCAAAATACCCAATACCACAGATGTCTTGATAAACTTAGCACCCGACATACCCAACTATTTCAGCCGTTTCGATCGCGTGATGGAGACCACGGGATACGATCAAAAAGCCCGCAGCGCAGCGCGAGAACGTTATCGGTTTTATAAGGAAAGAGGGTACGAGCTCAATACTCATAAATTGGACCCGCATAATGGTCGATGATTACAAACCTAACAATACTTTATTTACCGTCCCTAACTTAAAATTCAACAATGTAGAGTCGAAGTTTGGTGCTACTTGGAAAATGTACCCCACCACTATCAACCGGCAATCCGACAGCAAAGTGCTAATTGTTGAGTCGAATCCTATAGCCAAAGCAAACATACGCCGTTGGGTTGCTGAATCAAAAAGAAAATTCGTACGCGAAATCAGACACAATTTAATCGCACCATTTAGCAATAAGAGAGCAACTCAAGTAACCATCTATTCGGACATTTCAAGATCAACCCCGCGGTTAACTACAGCATCTAAACAGTTATAGAAACCTCTTCCATGGAGAAAACTTACGACCCACACTCGATCGAATCCGACCGCTATGACCACTGGGAAAAAGCTGGCTACTTCCAACCATCTGGTGCAGGCAAGCCATATTGCATCATGTTGCCGCCGCCAAATGTCACGGGCTCCTTGCACATGGGGCATGCTTTCCAAGACACCTTGATGGATGTGCTAACCCGCTATAAACGAATGCAAGGTATGCGAACATTATGGCAGTGCGGTACAGATCACGCGGGTATCGCTACACAAATGATTGTTGAACGCCGTTTGGAACAAGACGGCATCTCACGTAGCAAGATGGGACGCGAAAAATTTATCGACGCAGTTTGGCAATGGAAGGCCGAGTCTGGCGGGACAATCACGAAACAACTCCGTCGTATGGGTGCATCCATGGATTGGAGTCGTGAACGGTTTACTTTAGACGAGGGCCTTTCTCACGCAGTGACCGAGGTATTTGTGCGCTTGTATGAGGAGGATCTCATCTACCGAGGGAAACGACTAGTTAATTGGGACCCTGTTCTTCGCACCGCCATCTCGGATCTCGAAGTCATAGCAGAAGAGGAGAACGGCAATTTGTGGCATGTCCGTTATCCTTTAGCCGATGACTCAGGTCACGTGGTGGTCGCGACTACCCGGCCGGAAACAATACTTGGAGATACGGCTGTTGCGGTGCACCCTACCGACGATCGCTACCGACAAATCGTCGGAAAATGTATCGAACTCCCATTATCCAACCGCACGATTTCGATCATTGCCGACGACTATGTCGACCCCGATTTTGGCTCAGGCGCCGTGAAAATTACTCCAGCCCACGACTTCAATGATTATGACGTTGGCAAACGGCACGGGTTAGCGCAAATCAATATATTCTCCGACAGCGCTACTATCAATGACAACGCACCAGTTGAATATAGAGGTTTGGACCGGTATGTAGCTCGCGAACGTATCGTCGCTGATCTTCAAGCGCTGGATCTCATCGAACGCATCGACGAACACAAACTGATAGTGCCTCGTGGCGACCGTTCCCGGGCAGTGGTAGAGCCCTATTTGACCGATCAATGGTTTGTCCGGATAGAACCATTAGCAAAACCTGCTATTTCGGCGGTGGAAAACGGCGACATTCGCTTTATCCCCGAGAATTGGAGCAAGACCTATTTCGAGTGGATGCGTAATATCGAAGATTGGTGCATCTCTCGACAGCTCTGGTGGGGACACCGGATTCCCGCATGGTACGACGCCGACGGAAACATTTACGTCGGCCACAATGAGGCCGATGCGCGAATGCGAAACAATCTAAAATCAAGTGTATCACTCCGGCGCGATGCGGATGTCCTAGATACATGGTTTTCATCGGCTCTATGGCCTTTCTCAACCCTCGGCTGGCCAAACCAAACTCCAGAATTGGATACCTATTACCCGACTAACGTACTGGTTACCGGATTCGATATTATTTTTTTCTGGGTCGCCAGAATGATCATGATGGGTATAAAGTTTATGGATGATGTGCCTTTCAAAGAGGTTTACATCCATGGTCTCGTTCGCGACAACGAGGGCAACAAGATGTCTAAATCGAAAGGTAATATTCTTGATCCAATCGACCTCATAGATGGTATCGATTTGGACTCCTTAGTTGCGAAACGTATCGGTGGATTGATGCAGCCGAAAGACGCTAATAAAATTGAACAAGCCACACGCAAACAATTTACAGAGGGCATTGGCAGCTACGGTACCGACGCCTTGCGCTTTACCTTTGCCTCAATGGCGACCCAGGGACGTGATATACGGTTTGATCTAGGTCGTGTTAGTGGCTACCGAAATTTTTGTAATAAAATTTGGAATGCCGCACGCTTCGTGATGCTAATGTGCGAGGGGCACAATTTATCGGACCCGGACAGATCCGCGCAACAAGGACTGGCAGAAAATTGGATCCGCTCCCGACTTCGGAATCGACTCAAACAAATTGAAACAGGGTTTGAAACCTATCGCTTTGATCTTGCCGCGCAAGCTATTTATGAATTTATTTGGGATGAATACTGCGATTGGTATATTGAATTTGCAAAGATTGGATTAAATGACCAATCCACTACAGACAGCGAAAATCTGGCAATGCGGCGTACCTTGGTCGAGATCCTTGAAATAAGTTTGCGAGCGCTACACCCAGTGATGCCCTATATCACTGACGAGATCTGGTTAAAGCTTGCGCCGCTGCTAGGCAAGGATGGAGATACTATCATGCTGGAGACATTTCCCAGCGCAACAGACTTAAGTCATGACCCGAAAGCTGAACAGGCGATCACGTGGATCCAAAGTTTTATCCTTGGTGTCCGTCGAATTCGTGCGGAGAACAATATCGATCCGAATCAGCGTATTAGTATTCAGGTACTCGGTGGCTCGGCGCGAGAATGCAAGTGGTTGGAATCCTATGATTTGTATATTCGGCAACTCGGGCGGACTAACTGCATCGAACGCGTCTTGAGTAGGGACGGAGAGGCAGCGGGTGTTTTAGCTGGAGAGATGACCGTCCTTATACCGCTCTCCGATATAATTGATCCAATAATTGAACTAGAACGCCTGAAACGTGAATTAGACAAATTGTGCGGCGAACTCGAAATTAACAAAGGAAAACTTAGCAATCGATCATTTATTGAAAAAGCACCTTCACCAATAGTCGAGAAGGTACGGAATCGGGTCCGAGAAATAGAAGATGCGATCTCTCACACCGAGAACCAGTTGCGAAATCTCCGGAGCGATTAGCAAATTTTTATTATCTCCTCCTTGCACTCGGAAAGGAACTTCGGGGTGTTTCAGATTGATTTATTCGCATACTATTCATCCCCACGAAACGTTATATGACTCTAGGTCTCTCAATTAACTATGTTCATCGCTAATTGCTTATGTTCGAACGACTAAAAGAGGATATCGATTGTGTGTTCGACCGAGATCCGGCGGCACGCAATACTTTGGAAGTGGTCACAGCCTATCCCGGTTTGCATGCTGTATTAATGCATCGGCTTAGTCATATCCTGTGGATTCACGGATTCAAATGGTTTGCTAGGCTAAATTCACACATAGCGCGCTTTTTAACGGGGATCGAGATCCACCCTGGAGTCAAGATCGGTAGAAGGTTTTTTATTGACCATGGAATGGGGGTTGTGATAGGTGAAACCGCCGAAATTGGTGACGATTGTACGGTATATCACGGTGTCACCTTGGGTGGCACAAGTTGGGAGAAAGGTAAACGACATCCGACCTTAAAAAATGCCGTAGTAGTCGGCGCCGGTGCGAAAGTGCTCGGTCCAATAACCATCGGTGCTGACGCAAGAATCGGATCTAATGCTGTAGTCGTCAAAGACGTCCCTGAGAATGCCACTGTGGTCGGCGTTCCAGGACGTATAGCGGATGGCACGGAAAAACCCGAAGCTAACGCAGAAGAACGTAAAAAAACCGCCGAACGGCTTGGATTCGCCGCCTACGGCCAAGTACGTGATATGAGTGACCCATTGTCTCAGGCGGTGGATTCGATGCTGGATCACGCGAAATTGGTGGAAAACGAGCTCGAGCAAATAAAATCTAAGCTAGCCCAGTTCGAACTTGAGCCACCACAAACCGGAATACCTGCAAAAGGGAAAGAAAAGAACTAAGTTCTATTCTTGACTAATTTAGTGTGTTTCTGGGATAATCCCCGCCCTTTTAACTGGGATTACCCATCTGGTGGGATTCTATGCGCCTTACTACACGCGGCCGATACGCCGTTACTGCGATGCTGGATTTAGCCCTCCATGACCAAGGTGGCCCCGTCTCGTTATCCGAGATAGCGGCTAGACAAGGGATCTCCCTATCCTATCTGGAGCAATTGTTTTCACGTCTGCGCAAACAAGGCTTAGTGGACGGAACTCGTGGTCCGGGCGGCGGCTACCGATTGCAAAAATCGGTTAATTTAATTTCGGTAGCGGACGTAATTGATGCTGTCGACGAAACCGTCGATGCAACAAAATGCGGTGGCCAACGGAACTGTCAAGGTGATCAACGCTGTTTAACGCACGATTTATGGGCCGATCTGAGTACACAAATTCGTAACTTTCTGGGCAACGTGAGCCTCCACGAACTCGTCGGCCAACAAAGTGTCCAAGCAATTCGACAGTGGCAAGACAATCGCCACGAACTTAGCCATGACACGTCTTTATAGATGGGGTTAGATAGATGTCCGTAACATTAACAGAACGCGCGGCCACACACGTCAATAACTACCTTCAAAATGAGCCGACGGCAAAAGGCCTGCGCTTAGGTGTTAGAACTACAGGATGTTCAGGCTATATGTACGTTGTAGAGCCTGCTGAAAGCATCACCGCACTTGACACGGTATTCGAATCCAACGGAATCCAGCTGGTTATCGACTCCGAGAGTTTGAAGTATCTTGATGGCACCAAGGTCGACTTCTCCCGAGAAGGCTTGAACGAAGGGTTTAAATTCAAGAACCCCAACGTGAAGGAGACCTGTGGTTGTGGCGAAAGCTTCAGTCTTTAGCTCTATTTTTCATCCAGCGCCAACACAAAACGGTAACGAGTAAAACAGGAATTCTAATCATGGCGAGCCAGCCAAAAGAGATCACCGAATTCGTAGCCCAGAAATACGAGGCGGGCTTTTATACGGATATCGAGCAGGACAGCGTCCCTCCCGGCCTCAATATGGATGTTATCGAGTTCATCTCGAAGAAGAAGGGAGAACCACAGTGGATGCTTGATTGGCGCCTGAAAGCGTATGCTCGCTGGACCAAGATGATCGAACCGGAATGGGCACACGTAAAGTACCCCCCCATAGATTTACAGGCGATCTCGTACTATTCTGCGCCCAAATCGCAAGAAGATGCGCCGAAAAGTCTCGCTGAAGTAGACCCCGAGTTACTCAAAACCTACGAGAAGCTCGGCATTCCACTGGAAGAACAAAAAATGCTCGCTGGCGTCGCTGTGGACATGGTCTTCGATAGCGTCTCTGTGATGACGACGTTTAAAGAGAAGCTTGCCGAAGCTGGAGTGATTTTCTGTTCTTTCTCGGAAGCGGTGAAGAGTCATCCGGAGCTAGTGCAGCGCTATCTCGGCAGCGTTGTACCAGTAAGTGATAATTATTTCGCTGCACTTAACTCAGCCGTATTTACCGACGGTTCGTTCGTTTATATCCCTAAAGATACCCGCTGTCCGATGGAGTTGTCGACTTATTTTCGGATCAATGCAATGAATACCGGACAGTTTGAACGCACTTTGATCATTGCTGACTCCGGCAGTCATGTCAGCTATCTTGAAGGTTGCACCGCGCCGATGCGGGATGAAAATCAGTTGCACGCTGCGGTCGTAGAGCTCGTGGCCCTAGACAACGCCGAGATAAAATACTCAACGGTACAAAACTGGTACCCCGGGGATGAAAATGGAGTCGGTGGAATATATAACTTTGTTACAAAACGTGCTGATTGCCGTGGTGTAAACTCAAAAGTTTCCTGGACTCAGGTGGAAACCGGATCTGCAATCACCTGGAAATACCCAAGTTGTGTATTGAAGGGCAATAATTCCGTCGGCGAATTCTATTCGGTTGCCCTAGCAAGAAGCTATCAGCAAGCCGATACCGGAACGAAAATGGTGCATCTCGGGGAAAATACCCGCAGCACAATCATTTCAAAAGGCATCTCCGCCGATCAAGGTCAAAACGCATATCGGGGCCTAGTCCGTATCGCAAGGGGGGCAAAGAATGCGCGCAACTACACTCAGTGTGATTCGCTGTTGATCGGAGATAGGTCCGGCGCACACACGTTCCCCTACGTAGAGGTCAAGAATAAAACTGCACAAGTTGAACACGAGGCATCAACGTCGAAGATAAGTGACGATCAATTATTTTATCTACGTCAACGCGGCATTAGTGACGAAGATGCAATAAATATGATCGTAAATGGCTTTTGCCGAGAAGTATTTAAAGAATTGCCAATGGAGTTTGCAGTAGAGGCGCAGAAACTGCTGAGTATTTCGCTCGAAGGATCTATCGGCTAGGAGCTAAAAATACCATCTCTACATGTCAGGAAGCACAATGCTCGAAATAAACGATTTACAGGTATCAATAGCCGATAAGCGCATCCTCAAAGGCCTCAACCTCACCGTTAAGGCAGGTGAGGTCCACGCCATAATGGGGCCTAACGGATCCGGGAAAAGCACTCTTTCTCACGTCGTCGCCGGTCGTGACGGCTACGATATTACTGCGGGTGGTATTACATTTAACGGTAAAAACCTGCTGGAATTGGCTCCGGAGGAACGCGCAGGTGAAGGTGTGTTCCTAGCCTTTCAGTACCCTGTTGAGATCCCAGGCGTAAATAACGTGTACATGCTAAAAGCAGCGCTTAACGGGCTGCGCAAGTATCGTGGGCAACCCGAACTTGACGCTGTCGACTTCTTAAAGCTGGTGAAGGCTAAAACAAAATCCGTTGGCATCGACGATGGGCTACTAAATCGACCGATTAATACGGGTTTCTCCGGGGGTGAAAAAAAACGTAACGAAGTATTTCAGATGAGTGTATTAGAACCTCGTCTGGCAATTCTCGATGAAACCGATTCCGGTCTCGATATCGACGCACTCAAAGCTGTTGGTGATGGGGTAAATCAACTTCGAAACAGCGATCGCTCATTTATCATTGTCACTCATTACCAGCGATTGCTCGACTACATCGTGCCAGATTTCGTCCACGTGCTAGCTGGAGGTCGGATCGTCCGTTCTGGCGATAACTCTTTGGCACTAGAACTAGAAAAGCGCGGTTATGATTGGTTGAAGGATGAGGCAACTACCATATGAGTGCATTGGCAAACAGTCTGGCAGAGCAATTTCGGAAGCACTCTAACGAACTCCCGGGCGCTGACAATCCCCGTATAGTTGCCATGCGCGAGCGCGCGTTTTCACATTTTGAAGCAACTCCAATGCCGACTGCAAAACATGAAAACTGGAAGTACACCGATATCCGTCCGCTTTACGACACAACCTATATTGCACTCAACAAGGCCCCCGGTTCAGATTCTGACGACCTGCATTTATCCGATTTACCGCTGCCGAGCTTTACGCCGCATGTTGCCGTGTTCCTTGACGACGAATTTTGTAGGCGCTTATCCAATGTGAGCGCTTTACCCGAGGGAGTCGAACTGACAACCATCAGATCCCTCCTGCAGCGAAAGTCACCTACCATCATCGACCATATGGAAGGCTTCGAAACAGCCTTTCCATCTCTTAACTCCGCGTTGTTGCGCGACGGGATTTACGTCGACATCGAACCCGGAACAATCATGGCCGAACCAATTCATGTCATTTTTCTATCGCGGCAGGAAAAAGCGCCGCGATTGAACTCCGCACGACTAATTATCAACGGACAAAATAACAGCCGTTGCGTGATTGTGGAAAGCCATTACAACGTGAGTGGCGCTCAGAGCATGACGAACGCATTGACACAGATCTACGCGAGAGAAGGAGCTAGTGTCCTACACCATCGTATACAGATCGGCGAACCTGCAGCGCACCATATCGGTAACGTGTTTGCCACTATTGAAAAAGACGCCGAACTCGAAACCTACTCGTTCGCATTCGGGGGTGGGATCACGCGGATTGACGTCAATGCTGATCTCATTGGATCCGGAGCTAATGTCGTTTTGAATGGGCTGTTCATGGTTAATGATAGGCAACATATCGATCACCACACCCGAGTGCGACATAGGGTACCTCATACCAACAGCGCGGAAAATTATAAGGGTATTGCTGACGGTGACGGTCGCGGCGTATTCAACGGCAAAATCATAGTAGAGAAGGACGCTCAGAAAGTTGAAGCCTTGCAGTCAAGTAGAAATCTTCTGCTAGCAGATACCGCAGAAATTGATACAAAACCTGAATTAGAAATTTATGCTGATGATGTTAGCTGCGCTCACGGTGCGACTGTTGGTCAACTTGATGAAGATGCTTTTTTTTATCTTCGATCTCGCGGAATCGACGAACAAACTGCGCGCAGCATATTGACATTTGCCTTCGCCGCAGAAATTCCGGGAAATATCGACATCGTCGATTTGCGCGAATGGTTAGAAACCTTAATCATCGATCGGACAAATTCGACAGGTTTTAATACGGCCAAACAAGATGAATGAGTACCATGCTCAGACGTCTCAAGCTGTTTTTGATGTCGAACAAATCCGAAAAGATTTTCCGATCCTTAAAGAATCGATTAATGGACATTCTCTAATTTATCTAGACAATGCGGCAACTACGCACAAACCGCAAGTTGTGATCGATACAATCACTGAGTTCTACCAATCACAAAACGCTAATATCCATCGGGGTGTGCATACCCTTAGTCAGCGCGGAACTGATGCCTACGAAGGCGCACGCGTTAAAGTGAAAAATTTCATCAACGCTAATTCAGCAAGTGAAATAATTTTCACCCGAGGCACGACGGATTCGATAAACCTTGCAGCTAACAGTCTGGCACGTTATTTGTTATCCAAAGGTGATGAAATCCTAATTTCCGAGTCAGAACATCACTCTAATATTGTCCCGTGGCAGATGATCTGTGAACAATACGGTTCGAACCTCGTAGTAGCGCCTATCAATGATGCTGGCGAAATAATAATCAGCGAATTCGAAAATCGTCTATCACCGAAAACGAAGATAGTTTCCCTTGGTCATATTTCAAACGCACTGGGAACAATAAACCCGATCGCAAAGCTCACGTCGCTTGCTCACGCAGTACAGGCTATTGTGTTGATCGACGGTGCGCAGGCAGTGGCGCATGCGCTAATCGACGTGCAGGACATTGATTGTGACCTCTATGCTTTTTCAGGCCATAAAATATTTGCGCCTACCGGCGTAGGAGTACTCTATGGCAAACGTGAGTTACTCGAAGCGATATCACCCTATCAAGGCGGCGGGGATATGATTAAAGAAGTCCGCTTTGATAAAACAGAGTACAACGACATACCGTATAAGTTTGAGGCGGGGACACCAAACATTGCAGGCGCCATCGGTCTCGGTACAGCGTTAGATTACGTCATGGATCTGGATTTCTCTGCAGCGATCAGCTACGAGAATGACTTGCTTAATTATGCAGTCGCACGTTTGTGCGAGATAGATAGCTTACACCTGATCGGAACCGCGATTGAAAAAGCGGCCGTATTATCTTTCATGATTGATAACATCCACCCGCAAGATATTGGACTTCTATTGGATAGCCAAGGGGTTGCGGTCCGTACAGGCCACCATTGTGCGATGCCGGTTATGCAACGATATGGCGTTTCGGGCACAGTCCGCGCTTCATTGTCCATATACAATACAAGAGCGGAAATCGATAGCTTTATTAGCGCTGTTATCAAAGCGAAAGCCATGCTTGCTTGAAATTAGAAAATATAGAATAAGATGGACAAACAGCCAGATTTTAATGAGCCAATCAACTTGTCTAGAGATTGCGAGGCGATCCTCATACCAGACGGCGCGTCAATTACGCTAGAAAAAGGGACCGCGGTGTATGTAACGCAAGCGCTCGGAGGCTCGGTCACCGTGAACGTAAACGGAAATCTAGCGAGGATTCCTCCGCATAACATTGATGCAATCGGCCTTGAAGTCGAAACACGAACCGCGGAGAACACGACCAGCGGTGACGGTACAGTCGATGAAGCAAAGGTATGGGAGCTATTGGGCACCTGTTACGATCCAGAGATACCCATTAACATCGTAGAGCTCGGATTGAT
The DNA here is from genome assembly GCA_964342175.1 of uncultured Enterobacteriaceae bacterium. Lineage (GTDB taxonomy): Bacteria > Pseudomonadota > Gammaproteobacteria > UBA11873. Next base: position 10,713 of record CAYFFH010000021.1, read on the forward strand.
CTATCGTTGCGAGATTAAACCACTCGAAGGCGGAGGTAACCGGGTCGCCATCGACATGACCTTAACGGCTCCCGGCTGCGGGATGGGGCCGTTCTTAGTGGATGATGTAGAGCAAAAGCTGATGCAGGTAACAAACGTATCCGAAGTTAATGTCGAGCTTGTTTTCGATCCCATTTGGAATCCAGAAATGATGTCCGAAGCAGCACGGCTGCAAACTGGCTTATACTAAGAACCGTCTAGCCTACCGAGAAAACTTGTTAAAAGCACCCAACCTACCTTGGTACTTTAATTGAAGATCAGACTCGTGGACCGTGAATAGTGCACGATCTTGTAACCACCTTTCGCAGAACTAGTGCAAGTGATTTTCCTTGCTGCAACCTCTATAATACCGCCGGTTTTTCAATGCCTTATAAATTAATCTCTGGAGCGGGATGTCGATGGCTACAGAACGAACCCTTTCGATAATAAAACCGAGTGCGGTTGCTGCAAATCATATTGGCGGAATCTTGTGCAAACTAGAACAGGTGGGACTTAATATCATAGCCGCAAAAATGTTACACCTCACTCTCGAACAAGCCGAAAAATTTTATGGCGTGCATCGAGAGCAGCCGTTTTTTCCAGAATTAATCGATTTTATGGTTTCCGGACCCATACTAGTGCAAGTGCTCGAAGGCGAAGACGCAATTAAGGTAAATCGCGACGTCATGGGCGCCACCGATCCGACGGAGGCAGCGCCTGGGACTATCCGCGCGGTCTATGGCAAAAATATTTCCGAAAACGCTGTACATGGCTCGGACGCGCCTGAAACTGCTGCAACAGAAATTGCGTTCTTTTTCGACCAAAACACAATCTTTTCACGCTAGCGTCGACATGAACCTAGCGACGATAAATTTAACTGATTTTGACGTCGCAGGACTTAATCGATACATGGCGGAACTAGGGGAAAGACCTTATCGGACCACCCAGCTGATAAAATGGATCCACCAATTAGGTGTCGTTGACGTCGCCCAAATGACGAATATAAGTAAGTTGTGTAGACAACGCCTCGTTGCTGAAACCGAAATCCGCTTTCCAGAAATCGCAAGTCAGCAAGAGTCCGCTGATGGAACCGTTAAATGGTTAGTCCAAGTCGATTCTCGAAATTGCATTGAGACTGTATTTATTCCAGAAAACGACCGCGGTACACTTTGTGTGTCGTCTCAAGTTGGCTGTCCTTTAGATTGTCGATTTTGCGCAACCGCAACCCAAGGATTCAACCGAAATCTTAGTATAGGCGAAATAATAGGCCAGGTTTGGTTAGCAGCGCGCTATCTCGGGCGAACACCTAACCGCAGTAGGCGAATCACGAATGTAGTCATGATGGGTATGGGCGAGCCGTTGCTGAACTTCGACAACGTAGTCGGCGCCATGCAACTAATGATGGATGACAATGCATATAATCTGGCACGCAAGCGCATCACTTTATCTACAGCAGGACATGTTCCCGGAATCGATAAATTGCGCCAAACCTCCCCAGTAAGTCTAGCAGTTTCCCTACATGCGCCAAACGACGATCTCCGCAACGAACTAGTCCCGATCAATCGGAAATATCCTATCGAAAGTCTGATGGATGCGTGTCGGCGATACGTCGATGCTAACCCGCAAGATCAGATTACTTTCGAATATGTGATGTTAAGGGGTGTTAACGACGACGCCGCGCTGGCCAAAGACTTAACACGGCTGCTGCACGGAATTCGTGCCAAAGTAAATTTGATCCCATTTAACCCATTCGACGGAGCGAACTATAAATGCTCACTCCGTGATGATATTGATAATTTTCGCGATCAACTAGTTCGTTCCGGTATTGTTACTATAACTCGCAAAACACGCGGCGACGACATCGATGCTGCTTGTGGACAATTAGTCGGAAAAGTGCAGGCTAAAAGTGCAAGACGGCGCAGATTAAAGGAACTTGATAGGGCTTTATGAAAAAGAACACTTGGTTCACACTTGTTTACGGCATGTCGTATGCGGAGAGAACATATATACATTCCGAGGAAGACCACCGCCGATTGCTGGAATCTAAAGTAACCTGATGGCATCGAGCAAGGCTGATCCTGAAGTTTCACTGAGAGTTCCAGTTGATTCACCAGGGCGTGCGCTTGCTTCCGCTCGCAAATCGCGATCTCTTAGCCCAGCCTATCTGGCGTCTCGACTTCGATTAGACAAGAAAATTATCATGGCGCTTGAGCGCGATGATTATGAAAATCTTCCGGGGTCAGCATTCATTAGAGGATATATTCGTTCAATCGCAGCAGAGTTGCAGACAGACGCTAAAAGAATCCTCGATGCTTATGAGGCCCAAATAGTGACAACGCCTCCGCCGATTACCGACTTCTCGTCCCGAGAACAAAAACAGATTGGAAGCAACAGTACTATCATCAAAGCGACCTCTTATGGAATCGCGGCGATCTTAATAATTTTAATTGCTTTATGGTGGCGATCGACTAATCGAATCGCTGAAATCGAGCACAAAGTCAGACTTAATCCAGAAGAGATGATCGGGACTACCCCGATGGCTCACAAAGCTAACCACTACATTGTAGATAGTGGAGAAATAGTATTACGCTCTAATCCACAGAAGATATCTGTACCAGAAGATAACGAGGAAAATTTTACACCGACAACAGATCCCGAACTCAGTGACAATGATCCAAATTCTGCGACGCGAACACTAAGAATTTCAACCACGGAGGAAGCATGGATTGAAGTGTACGACCTTAACGGTGGAAAACTATCTTACGATCTGGCTAAGAACGATCTACCTGTCGAAATTGACAGCGAGGAATATTACCGACTGACTCTCGGTAACACGAATGCCATTTCCCTGCACTATAACGGCAGAGAGATTGACCTCGACCGGTATTCGAAAAAGGGGGTTGCTTGGCTGGAACCTGGAGCACGAGAGATCGGCAAAGGCAAACAATGAAACTGCAATCAATAAAAGGAATGAATGACATCACCCCAGTGAATTTGGGCGCCTGGAAGCTAGCAGAGCAGTTATTGAGCAAGATCCTGGATGGCTATGGTTATCAACAGATTCGTTTACCGATAATGGAAAAGACGGCTGTATTCGAAAAATCCATCGGCGACGTAACTGATATTGTGCAAAAGGAGATGTATACCTTCGAAGATCGTAATGGAGACAGCTTAACGTTACGTCCGGAAGGCACTGCGGGGTGCGTTCGTGCAATACTCCAGCATGGTTTGTTGAATCAACAAAACCGTAAATTTTGGTACATCGGTCCAATGTTTAGACACGAACGTCCACAAAAAGGGCGATATCGCCAATTCCATCAAATTGGCGTCGAAGTTTTTGATCTGGAAGGTCCGGATATCGATTCCGAATTGATTATGATGACTGCAAGAATGTGGGAAGTTCTTGAACTAACCGACCTCCGCTTAGAAATTAATACACTCGGCACTCTAGAAAATAGAAAAAGGTATAGCCACGAATTATTCGAATATTTTTCTAAACACCGAGGAAAGCTAGATGCGGACAGTGTCAACCGCCTAGAGCGTAATCCATTGCGGATTCTTGATAGCAAAAATCCCGCGCTGCGCGGGTTAATTGACGAAGCTCCTCGCCTCGACCAATACTTGGACGCGGACTCGCAGGCTCATTTCGATAAGCTGTGCGGGATCCTAGAAAAAGCCGAGATAGCTTTTTCGGTCAACCCTCATTTGGTACGTGGGTTGGACTACTATTCGAATACTGTGTTCGAGTGGGTCACTGATAGGTTAGGCGCCCAAGGAACCGTTTGCGCCGGCGGACGATATGACGGTTTAGTCGAATTATTGGGCGGGAAACCGACGTGCGCAATAGGCTTTGCAATGGGGCTAGAGCGATTGATTGAACTGAGCGGGCAACGCCTAAATCGGGAAAATCGAAATGCCCCAGATGTTTATATAATTCCAACAAGAGAAGATCATGTCGGTGAGGTACTATTGTACGCAGAGTCAATACGAAATGCTGCACCGGGTTGGCGAGTAATCTGTCATTGTGGCGGCGGCAGCATAAAATCACAGTTAAGGAAAGCTGACCGGTCCGATGCCGAGCTTGCGATTATCGTCGGGGAGCAGGAAATTTCGGACGGAACCGTGACCATAAAGCCTCTGCGTAACCAGGCAGAACAGTTCACGATCCAACGAAGCAAAAGCATCGAAGCTTTAAAAGATTTTATCGAGTAGTTGCAGGGTACACAATCTCCAAAAATGTAGCGTTATAATATTGTGCTTTGTTTTAAATTGATGCATCGGATTCGTTTTAGCAACGACGAATTTCCTTGGCGGCATCAATGCTGTAACGCAGTGTGAGGGGGAAAAAGTTGGACATCTATGCAACAGAAAAAGAACAGCTTGATCAGATAAAAAAATGGTGGGGGGAATATGGCAAGGCGATTATTTTAGGCCTAGTACTCGGGCTTGGCGGATTGTTCGGATACCGCTACTGGGAATCAACTAGGCTTGCCGAAGGACAAAATGCTTCCTTAAATTATGAACATCTGCTTGGGGTCGCTTCAACAGGCGCAAGGGAAGAAGCTATCGACGCCGGTAATGCAATCATTGTCGGGTACCCGAAAAGCACATATGCAAAACTTAGTGCACTTATACTCGCGAAACTTGCTGTTGATGTACGTAATCTAGACGAAGCTAAGGCACGCTTGCAATGGGTGATTGATAACTCAGATGCGGGAAAGATCAAGCCAGTTGCGCAAAAGCGGCTGGTTCAAATATATCTAGCAGAAAATAATTTTGAGGATGCTGCATCTCTACTAACACAGGTGGAACCAGCTTTTGAAAATCAATTTAGCGAATTGCGAGGTGATGTTTTTCTAGCTCAAGGTAAACTCGAGTTAGCTCGGGCGAAATACAAAAAAGCACTCGAGGAGGCGCAACAACGTGGCGACCCTGGTGAATATATCCAACTCAAGATAGATAACCTCAACATATCAGGGCAATAGTAAGCCCCTCTTATGAATATATTGCGATCATTTGCGACTGCCTGCCTCTTTAGCTTGACATCCTGTGGCACGGTAGATAACACGGTAGATGCTGTAACTTCTTTAGTGCTGCGAGAAAAAGACAACTCAGTTCCTCCAGCGGAGCTTATCGATTTCGAACCTACGGTTGAGATAAAAAAAGTTTGGTCTAACCGTTATGGAAAAGGTGTTGACGAGTTATTTATCTCGTTGATTCCGGCACCCTATAACAGCTCTGTTTTCACAGCAGATCGTGATGGGCGAATGATTGCGTTAAATGCTGAAACGGGGAAGGAAATCTGGACTGAACGGAGTAAGGCATTACGGATATCTGGAGGTCCCGGTACCGGTGACGGGCTTGTATTTGCCGGTACTTCTGATGCCGATGTGATTGCGCGCGATGCGGAAACTGGAGAGCAAAAATGGATCGCACGGGTATCTAGTGAAATCCTTGCACCACCCCGCGCCGCTGCGGGAACAGCCGTCGTTAGAACTGGTGATGGAAAACTGTTTGGACTCGATTCAGGAACCGGAAAGCAAAAATGGGTATATGACCGGACGATCCCCGTTCTCACATTGCGTGGGACCGGTGCGCCGGTTATACATGGTAATATCGTTATCTCAGGATTCGACAATGGTCGCCTAGTAGCGCTCGATTTAGCGACAGGTAAACAGGACTGGGAAACACGCCTCGCCGTCCCCACCGGTCGTTCTGACCTGGAACGCATGGTCGATGTAGATGCGGAACCAACGATAGTAGACGATACCGCCTACATTTCTAGTTTCCAAGCAAGTGTGGCTGCCGTATCCACTATTAATGGGCAGCTAGAATGGACGCGCGAGATTTCGTCTTATTCAAACTTGGCGGTAGACGAATCCCGGGTCTACGTTACCGACGAAAAAGGTAACGTATGGGGACTGGAACGCGACTCCGGTGCATCAATATGGAAACAAGAGGCATTAAGAGCCCGTCGGGTAACCGGACCAGCAATCGTCGGAAGTTATGTAGTGGTCGGCGATTTTGAAGGATATTTACATTGGATGCATCGTGAAACTGGAAACTTTGTCCATCGCATGCGTTTAGACGACGATCGGATACTAGTGCCATGTCGAACAATCGGCGATATACTGTTAGCGTTCAGCTCATCCGGAGTTCTCGCCGCGTATCAACCAACCGATCTGAAAACCGTTACCGACCCCGAATCATAGGGGTTATGATATCCGCGTCAGCGATATACGGAACTCTGCATCACGGCGCTGAAACAACCGCCACAACGCACAGAAAGACAGCGACACTACTAAGCTCTTGAAGCAATCCCAAACTCTATCGAATCAGATTCTTGTCGGATGGAAAGCAACACCAAACCGGTAGTGGCAATTCTGGGTCGGCCCAATGTCGGCAAATCTACTTTATTCAACCGGCTTACAAAGTCACGAGATGCGCTGGTTGCGGATGTCGCTGGCGTCACGAGAGATGTTAATGTGGGTAGCGGAAAGCTAGGTAACGCTGCATACCTTGTCGCCGATACAGGCGGCATCGATAGTGCTTCAAGAGAAAGCTTGAGAGCAAAGATTAGCGAGCGAGCACTCACGATAGCGAACGACTGCACTGCGCTGCTGCTTCTTGTAGATGCAAAGGAAGGGTTGAATAGCGAAGATCAATATATCGCCGCCGAAATTAGAAAAACTGGTCTGCCAATCTACTTGGTCGTCAATAAAGTAGATGGGTCCGAACCGGATCTTGTGAGTATCGATTTCACCCGCCTCGGTCTTAGTCGACCAATTCCGATTTCTGCGTTAAGTGGCAACGGAGTAGCGGAGCTAGTTCAACAAGTAACCGCTGGATGGCCACCAGCTAGCAGCTACACGCCGGATTCAGATGATGATCGAATACGCGTAGCGATAGTTGGGAGACCAAATGTCGGCAAATCGACACTTGTCAACCGCATGCTTGGCGAGGAAAGGATGATTACCGAAGATCGCCCTGGAACTACACACGACAGTGTTGCAACGCATTTTGAACGCCGCTCGCAGCGTTTCACACTGATCGACACGGCTGGACTACGGAGGCGTAGTCGGGTCACTGATATAGTCGAAAAGTTTAGTGCAATAAAAGCC
>CAYFFH010000022.1:0-17782 GCA_964342175.1 uncultured Enterobacteriaceae bacterium
TAAATGGGCAAATATCAAGCATAGGAAAGGGGCACAAGACGCCAAACGCTCAAATCTACCGAGCGATTTCTAACTCCGGAACTTAAGACATTTGAGGCGCGCGTATTAGCTGCCAAAGAGAAGGCACTGCGTCTCGAAAAGGCACTATTTGATCAATTCCTACAGATACTTAGTGAACATGTGAGCGCGCTACAAGAGACCGCAGCCGCTCTTTCGGAGCTAGATGTTTTAATAAGTTTTGCCGAACGGGCAGAGACACTCAGGCTCATCGCGCCATCGTTTACCGAGGAGCCAGTACTGCAGATCGATCAAGGCCGGCACATGATCGTTGAGCACACTACGAGCGGATCATTTGTCGCGAACGACCTCCATCTCGACGATGACTGTCGAATGCTCATCGTAACTGGCCCAAATATGGGCGGCAAATCTACCTATATGCGCCAAACAGCACTGATCGTTATCATGGCTCACATTGGCAGTTTCGTCCCAGCGGCGTCCGCAACGATCGGCCCTATAGATAGGATTTTTACCCGAATTGGAGCCGCTGACAACGTCTCCGCAGGTCAGAGTACATTCATGGTCGAAATGACGGAAACGGCCAATATTCTCCACAACGCGACAAACTCAAGTGTGGTCTTGATCGATGAAATAGGACGTGGGACAAGCACCTTCGACGGAGTCGCCTTAGCCTGGGCCACTGCCGAGCACTTAGCTCGCGTGAACCGTTCGTTTACACTTTTTGCGACGCATTATTTTGAACTAACCACACTGTCGGAAATTTTGCCCCAGACCAAAAACGTACGTTTCGATGCAGTCGAAAATGGAAACGAAATCGTCTTCTTATATTCCGTCAAACAAGGACCCGCAAGTCGGAGCTACGGACTAGCAGTCGCCCTCCTAGCCGGCCTTCCACCCGATGTTATCGAGCGAGCCCGGGCACATCTCCGGACAATCGAAGACAAGTCACTGCATCCGAAGTACGATGCCGACAACGACCAAATACCTTTATTCAACAACGATTTAAGCCAAATCAAATCCGTGCTTGACGCAACCAACCCGGATGAATTGTCGCCGAAAGAGGCGCTCGACCTGGTCTATCACTTGTGTGCCCTAAAGAAAAGCAGAATCCACTAGAGATACGGCGATCCACGGCGCGGGCGGCATCCTTTGTACTCGACAAAATTCAAGAGATCCTGGCTAATAGATGCTCCGGTCCACCAACTCCCAATTTAGTACTGGGACGGTTGCGAGACCCGGTTATAATAGCGCCTCGTTCTTTCTGGATTCATGACCTAAACCATGACTTTTGTTGTTAACGAAAACTGCATCAAATGTAAATACACCGATTGTGTCGAAGTCTGCCCCGTCGATTGTTTTCACGAAGGCCCCAACATGCTGGTCATCGACCCAGATGAATGCATCGATTGTACTTTGTGCGAGCCTGAATGCCCCGCCGAAGCGATCAAGTCGGAAGATGATTTGACGGATACCGAACAATCTCTATTGGAACTAAATGCCGAGCTATCGCGAGAATGGCCGATGATCAACGAAATGAAAGAACCACCGGGAGATGCAGACGAATGGAAGGACAAACCGGACAAGATGCAATACCTCGAACGATAAGTGTAACACCGTAGTAGGCCATCACAAGATTGAGAAAAATGGCCAAATAGAACAGAGTCACGCGAAAGACTCACGTTTCAAACATCGGAACGGTAGCTAACGAGTCCAACACCTGAAAATAGCGTGTTCACACTCAGTATTGATTTAAGAGACACGATCCCCCGGTTCGAAACCAAAGCATACGTCGGTGGTGGTGTCTCTGTTATGAAATACGATTGTTTCGCAACCTTTTAAAGTTAACAATACCTATAAAACCAATCTAACAACCCCGAGTGAAGCTATTATAGTGAGATGATACGAAGTACTATGGCTCACACCTCGATATAACAATCAGTTGCTGATAGGGATGAAACAGGCATTCTGGAAATCTGACTGGTTCGTCGGTCTCGTTATTTCGCTAGTCTTTCTTACCCTCTGGATGACCGGTAACGCCGTTCTCGGTAGCCTTGAACGCGACACCTACGATCTCGGCGTGCGACTATCGTCCGCCGACCCGGGTGATAAAATTGCGGTAATTGCGATCGATGACAGGAGTATACAAAACATTGGTCGTTGGCCATGGTCGCGAGAAATTCACGCCCAGATGATCGATAAGCTTGTCATCGGCGGCGCGAAAACAATTGGTAACACCATTTTTTATTCTGAAGCTCAAGTGGATCCTGGCTTGATATGGATCAAGCGCTTACGTAGCCAGCTGGCCGGCGTCGACATGGCTCGGGCAGATGCAAATTCTATCACTGAAAACTTGAATCTCGCGGAGAAAGAGCTCAATCCAGATGGGATCCTGGCCAATAGTTTTAAAACAGGCAAACGCACAATACTCGGGATGGAGTTTGTGCCAGGCGATCCTATTGGTAACCCCGACTTTAAACTCCCCGAGCATGTAAAGCGATTCCAGATCCCTGACGCGAATATCAACGCTCCATATAGCGAGAATACGCTCCCATTGTTGACGGTTGCCGCGGTACCACCTATCGCAGCAATTGGTAGTCACGCGCAAGGCATCGGGCACCTCATCAACCTCCTTGATGTCGACGGTGATGTTCGTTCTGAGCCGCTTGTCATTAGCTACTACGACAGGTTTTTCCCATCCCAGTCGTTGATGATCGCGGCGGCGAGTCTAAATCTGGCAGCCGAAGATATCAAAGTGAATCTGGGCGATAGCGTTGAACTCGGTAGACTAAAAATTAAAACCGATCCGATACTTGCGATAAATACGTTCTTCTATAGCGGACGTGAGGGCGGTAGGCCGGCATTTGATATTTACTCGTTCTACGACATTATTCAAGACGAAGTGCCGATTGAAAATTTCAAAGATAAAATCGTCCTAATTGGAGCTACTGCGTTCGGCATGGGCTCCGATTTACAGACGCCGATTGGCAACGTCGGCGGACCCGTGCTGATAATGGCGCACACGGTAGCAAGCATACTGAACGAACATTTCTTCGTGCAACCGAGCTGGGCCGGTCTCGCCGAACTGTTGGCAATCCTTCTGATTGGCGCCTATTTAGTAGCACTGCTGCCAAAACTAAAGGCTGGACCTGGCGCATTAATCAGTCTTCTTTTACTCGTTGGGCTAGTTGCGACAGAACTGTCAGTTATGGTGTCACAAGGAATGTGGTTACAACTTATGACGGCAGCCTCGCTATTAGTAATTGGGCATATCTTACTGACTACGAAACGCTATCTCGTCACGGAAGCGAGCAAACAGCGTCTTGACGTTGACTCCGCCATGAATAACAAACAGCTTGCCCTACAACATCAACAAAAAGGTGAGCTTGATATGGCCTTTGACTATTTTCGCCGCTGCCCACCAGATGAACCAACCTTAGAGGCGATCTATAATCTCGCAATCGATTTCGAAACTAAACGAAAATTCAACAAGGCAGCGGCAGTCTATCAGTACATCGGAGAAAAAAACTCCGATTTCAAAGATATTAAAGCAAAAGCTAACCGGGCCAAACAGCTGGAAGAGACCATCTTACTAGGAGGAGGAAGCGCCTCGAGCGCGGCTACTGGGACGCTATTGTTAGACGGTTCAATATCGAAACCCATGTTAGGCCGATACGAAGTCGAAAAAGAGCTTGGCAAAGGAGCGATGGGCATTGTCTATCTTGGCAAGGACCCAAAAATCAACAGAATTGTTGCAATTAAAACGATGGCGCTTGCTCAGGAGTTCGAAGCTGACGAACTGGAGGAGGTCAAGTCACGCTTTTTTCGTGAAGCAGAGACAGCAGGTCGACTCCAGCACCCAAATATTGTGACCGTCTACGACGCCGGTGAAGAATACGATCTAGCCTATATTGCGATGGAGTTTCTTGAAGGTCACGATCTAACGCGCTACATCAAGGCAGATAGCCTGCTACCGTTCCCAATCGTCATGGGAATTGTTTTTAAATCAGCGATCGCACTCGATTCAGCACATACGCAAAACGTCGTACACCGTGATATAAAGCCTGCCAATATCATGTACGAGTCAAACAAAAAGCAGGTAAAAATTACTGATTTCGGCATCGCACGGATTACCGACTCAAGTAGAACAAAAACCGGCATGGTGCTCGGTACGCCGTCGTATATGTCCCCCGAACAGTTATCCGGAGAAAAGGTCGACGGACGCTCCGATCTGTTTTCTCTAGGCGTGATGCTTTATCAGATGACCACGGGGACCCTGCCGTTCAAAGGCGACTCGATGGCGACATTAATGTACAAAATTGCCAACGAACCGCATCAAAATATTTTCAAGTTACGTCCAGACTTGGAGCAGCGAACGCCGAATATTGCGGCCATTATTGACAGGGCGTTGCAAAAAGACATCAATAAACGTTACCAAACAGGCGCAGAAATGGCTAAAGACATCCAGGAATGCGTTAGGCAAATCGGCAATAAGAAGTAATACGTATGGATAAAAGCCTCGTCTCTTATGAAGGCGACCGTAAATTCGGAAGGTGTTTGACGCATCGTAAGTGTGATGGTCGAATTGCGTCGCCGTGTTGCGATCTGTTGAGCAACTGTATTTTGCTCCGACCCCACGCCTAAACGGCGGTTCTGTCCAATATCGATTTGGGACATCCCAACCGTGAATCTCTCCTCCAAGATTGAGTTAGTAAATGTCTCCGACACGGGGATGCAGCGCCCGCATAACGAAGATTCGGCCATCACAGATCCGGCCATCGGCCTCGCTATCGTGGCCGATGGTATGGGTGGTTATAGGGCTGGCGAGGTAGCTAGCGCCATTGCAGCTAAAACAATACTAGATACGATGCGCGGCGAACTTCAGGCGGCACATAACGACCCACGTAATGCCTCAGCCAGCCTCTCGGCTGAATCGGCGCTGGTGCGCGACTCGATTTTGGATGCGAACCGGTACATTTTTCGGACAGCCACTGAAGTACCGCAATACAAAGGGATGGGTACAACAGTCGTTGTCGTGCTTTTTTACAACAATATAGTTACTGTCGCGCATGTTGGTGATTCTCGTGTCTATCGACTAAGGAATGGCAATCTTGCCCAAATCACCACCGATCACTCACTCGCCCAGGAGCTGATAAATCAGGGATTGTTCACTGCAGAAGAAGCCGAAACAAACACGCCAAAAAATTGGGTTACCCGAGCACTTGGAGTAGACGAAAAAGTGGAGGTTGATATCCAAGAACAAGTGGCCGAATCAGGGGACATCTACCTCCTATGCTCAGACGGCCTAAATGACATGATAGATGACGAAGAAATTCGCTTAACTCTAAATCAATATAGCTGTGATCTATCGGGAGCAGCGCACGAATTAGTGCGACTTGCGAATGAAGGTGGGGGCAAAGACAATATCTCGGTAGTTCTTGCCAGGCCGCTGGCACCATTCCCAGCTCGAGACGGAATATTTTCCAAGCTCATTGCTTTATTGAAGAGGAGCAGTTAAATCAAGCATACTCACGTCTGCAACGAAACGTTCGAAAATCACACCAATGGCTTCGGACATTGCCATTGCAACAGCACTCAATTCATTACCAGAAACCGACCGAGATTCTCGGTACTCTTTAGCAAAAACTAGCGACTTTCGTACTTTTTTTTGCACCAATTCGAATGCCAAGGCAACGACGATGTCTGCTTGATTTGTGGTCACGACATGGTCCATTTGGCCAATTTGCGCTTGAACCTCTAACCCATCATTACCGAAGTCCGAGGTAGAAATCAGGGGCGCCACATTCGCCGTGCGCAAGTAGTTGACCAACGCCTTTTGTAGCATGTGCTCTGGACTATCAATCCATAGATGATATCGATGCTGTTTAACTACTACTTGGTTCGGTTCGGAATAAGCGATTGCTCGCTCACGATGCACCCCGCTGCCACGAAATTTAGCCACACGCACAAAGCCGTCTGTCCAATATATCCCGCTAATAGCTTGAGGTTGCGGCGGTGCAATTTTTAGGCGATAGAAAGCATCACTTGGTAGCGGACTCAGAGATCCGCAACCACTTAGGCTGAGAAATAACGAAGACACGAATGTGAGCGCCGCGACACGCACACAAAACCTAATCTGCTTCATCGTGTGACTCCGATCCACGAACAAGACGCGAAGGATTATTCCTAACGGCTTGACTAAATTCATGCAGTTGTCGAGTGCCACCCTCTACGTTATACATAATTGTCGCCACATGCTCATTTACAATCGTTAGAGTTTCCAACGCTTGTTTCATCGAATCATTCGCGCTGCGGATAACACTCGCAACCGCCTCATCGTTCTCTGATGCCAAGTTCTTTAGAGCCAACAATGTCTCACCCATTTGCACACGAGTTCCCTCGATACGAGAAATTAGTACATTCACATTTAGTGCGACATCATCGATACGCGTGAGAAATTTTTCAACCTTTCGCGGATTCACACTGCCCAGTAGTTCCTCCAGTTGCTGCGCGCTGCCATCAAGTTTGACAATCAATGCTTGCGCGTCTCCCACCAAATCTTTGTTAATACGTTGAGATGCTTCGTCAATACGGATATTCAAATTTTTCAAAACAGGCATCACTCCGTCCTCAGACAAAGTGCCGAGTTCTCCCGCAACGTCCCCGAGAACCGAAAGCAAATTTAATTGCTCACGGCCCTCTAGTTCTCCACCGGGTGATACGCTCACTGAACTCTTACCTTCGGTGATTTCGATCCGAACAGCCGAGATCAATCCTGACGACATAATGTTTGCAACGCTGTCCTCGGGAATCTCCCAGTTTCGTGCGACGCTTAACGTTAGAACGTATTCCATCCCAGTGGACGAAGGTACAGGTATAATTTTTTCGATTTGACCCACCCTGTAACCCTCATAAAAGACGCCAGTCCCGAATTTCAAGCCGCTAACATTCTTGTAGCGCACAAAATAATGTTCCGCTGGTCCCGTTCTTCCGGTTACAAAGTACATAAGAGTAAAAAACGTGCCCAACATAATCAGCACAAAAACACCAACAACTAAGTAGTTAACATTGTCTCTCTTCACTATTTTTTTATACCTGTCCACAAAGATGCTATAAAATTCTGCGCAAGATATCCTCGACTGCCAGACATCAGCGAAGTTCTCTTAAATGAGTAGCCCATTCAGACCTCGCCCGTTAGTCGTGTCATATATTCGTCGGCATCGATTTCATCGTGGCGCGAACGACGATTAAGGAGATCCTGTACACGGGCGATACCAGATTGCTTAACTTCAGCAACGCTCCCAGTAAGTAAAATTTTTCCCTGATCCAATACCGTGATGCGGTCCGCAATTTTAAAGGCGCTTTCCAGTTCATGGGTTACAACAACGATGGTCATCTGCATTGCATCTCGTAGTTTTAAGATTAAATCGTCGAGCTCCGAAGCCGCAACAGGATCAAGTCCTGCGGACGGCTCGTCGAAAAACAGCATCTTCGGGTCCATTACGATCGCCCGTGCCAATGCAGCTCGTTTTATCATGCCCCCCGAAAGCTGAGCGGGCATCAAATCTTCGAACCCTCCTAGGTTCACCACTTCCAACTTCATCCGAGCCATTATCCCCATAGTGGACTCGTCTAAATTGGTGTGCTCACGGAGCGGCAATTGGACGTTTTCACCGACCGACATTGAACTAATCAATGCACCGCTCTGAAATGACACACCCATGTTTGTCCTTAGATCATGCATTTCTGCAGCGTTGATCCTAGTGATATCCCGCCCGAGTAACCTAATACTGCCACTGGTAGGCACATGCAGGCCGAGTAAATGCCTCAATAGGGTACTCTTACCTGAGCCGCTTCCCCCCATGATTATCATTATTTCACCAGGGTTGATCGCTAAACTTATTCCATCAAGAATTTTTACGGGCCCATAGTGGGTAATAAGATCTTCGACTTGAATAACAGGTTTAGGTTGCAATTCAAATCACCGATTTAAAAAATATGTAAACGCCATATCGGCCAAAACAATATACGAAATCGCGAGCACGACTGCCCGCGTTGTGGCTCGCCCTACGCCCTCAGCGCCGCCAGAAACAGAGAACCCATTACTAACTCCAACTAGTGTGATGATAACAGCGAAGATCATGCTCTTCATTAAGCCTTGCATAACATCATTCGGCGTGATGAATGCAGTACCCTGATCCCAATAGGCGAGATAATCCATCCCAAGTCCCGCATTGCAAAACACGGCGCCACCAAACATCGCAGCCAAATCGGAAAACAGCGTTATCGCCGGCATCATAACAAGCATAGCCAACAGAACCGGTGATACAAGATAGCGCACTGGGTTGATTCCCATGACTCTTAAAGCGTCGATTTCCTGATTGACCTGCATCATGCCAATTCTCGCTGCAAGCGCAGATCCTGTGCGACCAGCAACCAAAATGCCTGTTATCAACGGCCCAAACTCCCGCGTCACAGAAAGGGCGATCCCCAGTACAACCTGGGTTTCCGCACCGAACTGCTTAAGTGTGTGGACTCCTTGAATCGCGAGCATAACTCCAATGGCAAATGACAGTACGAAGACAATCGGAAGTGCCGCGATTCCGACTTCAACCATATGAGACACGGTAGCCGATATTCGTACAGGTTGACGCTTGAATGGACCAGTAACTAACCAGTAAAAACTTTCATAGACTAACGCGAGGTAATACCCAAACTCTGAGATAAACGCTATCGATACCCGCCCGAGGTTTTCAACCCAATTGCGTATTCCCGTCCCATCTGCATCAGCCATCCTGCTCTAGAAACTCCTCTAAACTGGCGTATATTGGAAAGACTTTATCGAGTCTCGCCAGCTCAAGCACGTTCATTGCAGGCTCGCTGACCCCGACTAGTCCAAATTCCAAATTTTCCTTCTTCGCTATCTGATACCCCTCGACCAAGCTAGCTATTCCTGAGCTGTCGATATAGGACACGTCAGACAAACTAACCAATGTATTTTTCGCCGAATTTAAACAATCCAATATCGTCTTACGTGCGTCAGGAGAACACGATAAGTCGACGTCTCCCTTCAACAGGACTATTGCGAAACCTCTATCTTCCTGTACTTCATATGTCATACTCTTAGTCCCACCCTAAAACGTTAACCCAAATGAGGGATGCTGAACTTGCATTTACCTGTCCTGTATGCAATCCGTATCGTTCAATAATCACAATCGCCTAATTTCCTCGCATCTGATCATCGAGCACCCCGGTTTTTAGCTGATCTTTATCCTCATCTTCAAATAGTTTCCTGATAAATTATCTAAATGTCCGTAAGTACAATCGTCCATAATTTCGTGGATAAAATACGTACCCAGTCCGCTAGGTTTTATATCCTCGATATCGCGAGGTTTGATCCTATTGAGGTCAACAGGTTCAGCAAAATCCGTTAGCAGCACATGTATATCGCTTTCCTCCTTTCGTATCTCTAAACGAATTTCTCCGGATTTTTGGCCTCTATAGGCATGTTGCATGATGTTCATACATGCCTCATTTATAGCAATCACGAGATCCGAAATCAGCTTTTTGGAGCAGCCAGCCTCTTCCGCTATCTCTTGAACCCGCTCTCTAACCATGCGGAGCTTTTTGGGATCCGAATTGAAACGAAGTTCAAGCATCGTCGGTGTAGACATTTGTTTTCTTCTCAATTAATAGTAACGTTAAGTCATCGTGTACTTTGCGTTTCTGATTACCGATCTCAGTCACGATTGCCTCAAGTCTTTGTCCCGAATCAAGTCCAGCCAATGCATCAATTATCTTACAAAGTCCGTCTACGCCAAGCTCGCAACCGTCCGGCGCAACGCTTTCAGTCACGCCATCAGTGAAAATGTATAAACTCCCATCATTCAAATCGATCCTCGTCGTCTCAAATCGAATGTCATCCATGATACCTATCGGAGGGGCCGTTGCTGGGATTTCTACATATTTTGTACCTTCCTTCCAATACAACGGCGGCTGGTGACCGGCGTTAGAGAGCTCAACTAGGCCCGTTTTCGAGGAGACAAAACCCGCAACAATGGTGACAAACATTCCCATTGCTGCCGTTTCGCATATTTCCGCATTTACCTTAGCCAGAAGATCAGCGGGATCTTCGATCGTTTTCGCAAGGCATCGCAATAAACTAGTCGTTTTGGCCATTAGCAATGCGGCATTCATTCCCTTACCCGATACATCTGCTAGGCTAAAATAGATCCGGTCACCGGCAACTTCACGATAGTCAAAAAAATCACCGGAAACCTCCCGCGCAGGAATATTGACACCATGGATTGGAAAGCTGGCAGGCGCAGCTGGAGGCAACAGGCTAAGTTGGATCTGTCGAGCTAACTCAAGCTCCCTGTGAACGCGCTCTTGTTCCACTAACGCTTGCGCCATTCGTGCGTTGTGAATAGAAAGCGCTGCGGCTGAAGCGACCGCGGTAGCAAGAGACATATCACTCGCCGCGAACAGACTATCTGCAGTGCGTTTATTTATAAGTTCTAGCGCACCGATACATTGCCCACGAACAGTTAAAGGGACGCACATAATCGATCGGGTGACAAACCCTGTGGCTTTGTCTACTGCACCGGAAAATTTTTTACTCTTCGATACATCGCGCACAATTTGTGCTGTATCCTGACTTACAGTTTCGCCGACAATTCCTTGGCCAAGCTCTAGACGCAGCCCGGTGACATCGACTGGCCCGGCACATTTGCGACAAATCAGTGCAGCTTCCCCTTCTGCGACCAAAAATATAGACGCCGCTTCAGCATTGAGGTACACAATAATTTGCTCGATCGCATTCTGTAGGGTTTCTTCGACGTTTAGAGAGGTTGCGAACTCATGGGTAATACCGGCCAGCAGCCCGGGCAGATCTTCGGGCATCGCTGATGTTCCCTGGAGAAGGGAATCTAGTGCGGCATTGTCGCTCATACCGAGCGTGTCGGAAACGCCATATAGGGAAACTCATGCAGCAGGACCGGCTCCCCCTCCAATTGCCACAAACTCAAGTCATGGCGATCCATCGTTTTGTGCTCTATCACGTGGCTGTCAAGGCGGTACTTTGCAACTGCTCCATTATACGCTTTAACGACCCCTTGCGATCCCTCCGCACTTACGATTGCCTCGAATTGGGGTAGCTGAACTCGTTTGCAGAGACCGTTTAGTCTGCGCCCATGCAGGCGAAAATTAGTTGACCTGGACATGTTCAAAAACACCATGATTCTCAGCGTCGCTCGAAATCACACCGTCAAGTATCATTTCCATCGGTTGTGGTAGTGTCTCCGCGATCATTATTTCCCATATACTTTGAATACTACCCCAGAAGCGAAACTAGCCTCACGCCAAGCTAGTATAGTTGCCTTTCTCGTCCCATTCACAAATCTCAAAAACGCTGCATTTGGCACATTTGGGATTGCGCGCCGTGCACGTATAACGCCCGTGTAAAATTAACCAATGGTGGGCGTCCTTCTTATATGTCTGAGGAACAACCTCTAACAGCGCATGCTCAACTGATAACGGCGTTTTACCGGCCGCTAAGTTCGTCCGATTCGAAACCCGAAAGATGTGCGTATCGACTGCAATAGTTGGCTCACCAAACGCGGTATTCAAGACAACATTCGCCGTCTTTCTCCCTACCCCGGGAAGCGCTTCCAAAGCTACCCGCTCACGTGGGACGATCGAGTTATGCACGTCTATCAAGATCTGGCACGTCCTAATAATATTCTTCGCTTTCGTATTGAATAATCCGATAGTCTTAATGTAAGCCTTAAGACCTTTTTCACCCAATGCTATTATCGCGCTCGGCGTATTTGCTACTTTGTATAATTCTTGCGTTGCTTTGTTTACGCTGACATCGGTTGCCTGCGCAGAAAGAATTACTGCAACCAGCAATTCGAAAGCGGAAGCGTATTGCAACTCTGTCGTGGGTGCCGGATTACTCCGTTTGAGCCTGCGAAAAAATAATCTTCGTTGCTTTAAATCCAAAATATCTTACCGTGGAGGTTTATTAAGAGCTATATGATGCGCTGCAGGACGTCCATCGAATAGAGTAACGCCGGAGGCTAACTCCGGTTCACCTCCCCGTCGGGTAACCGCATTTGTAGCAGCTAGGCACAAAGCGAGGGCTAATAACGCACCGGGAACACTTTTCAAAAGCGGGATGAAGCCCGCGCTGATTGCGGCTTCGTTAAAGTACACCCCAACCAGAAGTGATAAATCGGTGAAGATCGCGCCGTAGGCGGCATACTCCCGAAGTAGACCGAACAAACAAAACCATGCTCCGATATACGCCGCATCACGAACGGTGTGTGCTACGGTGCAAAAAAGATTGTTACGTTCAGCAATTTCTCGCATTACACTCAAAACCAGGCAGTTACTCGCTATCAAGCTCGGATAGATACCTAATGCGGCAATTAACTCAAAGTGTTGGATACTAGCCGCCGAGACGACAACAGCGGTTGAGAAGGCGACGATCACCGCATGATGCATTGGTTTCAAACGCCCACTAACACAAGTCCTGAAAATCGACGCAATCCCGGAACTCAAAAGCATGACTACTCCTAAGAGAACACTGAGAGTCAATGCCTTCAGCACCGTATCCGAGACGGCGAGCAGCGGACATACCCCGAGTATCTTCGATATAGCGGGATTGTTTGCAATTCCATAACAAACACAGCCCGTACACCTTTTCCAAAGGCTCATTTTTTTGGGATCGCCATCGCTTGATTGAGGAGGTTTAACGCCGTATAAACAGCGGCGACGACTGCGCTCGCCGTCACCGTCGCACCAGTCACACCATCGATATCACCCCCGTGGGTACGCAACCTCCACCGGCTAGGATCATGGCTTTCAAGCGAAAGGTTAACTAATGATTCGGTCCAACTCGGATCCGATTGAGTAATCACATCGCCAAATCCCACCGTCTCCAGATGCGATAAAACCTTTAAGCCAATTATTGAACCACCCTCCTCAATCGCCAGCGCGATCGTTATATCTCCATTATATCCCGCTCGGGTTACGAACTTTATCGCAGCCGCACGCCATATCCCATGCTCATAAACGTTAACGATCGGCGCTACCCCTGCCCTCTCCATACGGACCGAATCCAACACTGCCGCTGACTTGAAAGTCACACCTGCAACATCCGTGCCACTCACGACACTGTAGATCCAACTCAAATTGCGAGCATGTTCTGACTGCAAACGGGCACGAACCAGATCCTCCTCCAACAAGGATACACCGAAGATTCCGCTCGCTAGGACTACTAAGATAACGCTAATGCTACCGTATAGTTGTGCGTTAGCTGTGCTTATTATTGGATGTTTTTCCATAGACACGCGGTTGCGTAAAGCGATCAATCAAAGGCGCTAACGCATTCATTATTACAATAGCAAACGCGACCCCGTCGGGATAACCACCGAACTCCCGAACGCAGTAAGTCAAGAGGCCAGCACTGAAACCAAACAGTAACATCCCGACCGGGGTAGTCGCCGAAGAAACAGGATCTGTAACGACAAAAAACGCGGCCAACATTGTGCCGCCAGCGAATAGATGAAACACGGCTCCACGATGCAATTCCGCGTCGACAACGTGTCCTAGAAGTGCAGCAAAGGCCACGCCAACCATAAAACTTAACGGTAACCGCCACGTCACCACACGCCGCCACAACAACCATCCCCCGCCGCAAAGGTAAGCTACATTGATCCATTCCCATCCGTGGCCGGCAAGCATGCCAAAGTTTACCGCAGATTCCATTTCCGAATGCGTATGCATCAGGGCCAGCTGCGTCTTTATGTGGCTAAGCACCGTCGCGCCGGATATTCCGTCAGGCAGTCCCGTGGAATGTGTAGCGATCATTCTGACGCTTTCCCATAACCCAGGATAATCAGCGATTTTACTCATTTCCGGCCACCTACTTAAAGCGACCGGGTAGCACAGCATGAGGAAAAGATATCCGACCATGGCAGGATTAAATATATTATATCCGAGGCCTCCGAATGCGTGCTTGCCGATTAAAACTGCGAATGCAACACCGACTACAATTACCCACCATGGCGTGTATGGAGGAATTGCCAGCGTTAACAAACAAGCAAGCACAATCACACTTCCGTCACTGAGATATGCCTTGAGTGGATATCCACGCAATAGCAACGCAATAGATTCAAGAACCAAAGCCGTGGTAATTGCTATCATCAACTGGACCAATATTCCGCATCCGAATAGGTACACGTAGACAGTGATTGCAGGGATCAATGCATAGAGAACTTGCCGCATGATCCAGGGCACGGAGCGAGCACCATGTAAATGTGGTGAACTTACTGGATGGGGTAAATTGTTCACTTCTTTCCTACTTTAAATAAGCCGGATACAAGATCGAGTTTGCTCGCATCTTGTTCAGCCTTCCGCAGAATAAAAACGTTTATGCTTTCAGAGATCATTATCGTTCTGGCGTCGCTTACTGGATCTAGAAACCGCAGCCTTAATATCGCGCTGCAACTCACCTGCATTTAGGGCACTTACATCCGCGAGTTCAAGGCCAGATCGCACACCGATCTTAGACTGTTCTAACAGCCTTTGTGACTTCATCTCATGCCGCGCGCGCGCGCGTTCGGCTACCGCGCGGCCACGATCCATTGCTTCAATAGATGATTTCGCATTGCGGAAATAATGCACCAAGGGGATCTCGCTAGGGCATACGTAAGCGCAGCAACCACAATCAATGCAATCGAACAAATGCAACTCTTGAGCCAAATCAATATCTGAAGTTCGCGCCGCATCAAATAGTTGCTGAGGCTGTAGACCTACCGGACATACGGGCAGACAATCTCCACAACGAATACAAGCGTTTGATAGATTTTCCTTCGTCTCTTGTGCAACATCGGTAACAGAATCAACGATAAAAATACAGTCAACCGGACATGGTTCAATGCACAACTCACAGCCAGTACACTCTTCACTAATAACAGTGTGCATCTGTTTCGCAGCACCAACAATCGCATCGACGGGGCATACCTGAAGGCATTTAACACATCCGATACAGGCTGATTCATCAATAACGGCTACTTTCGACAACGACGTTGCTGCAAGTTCCACAACACGGCTGCTAGAGGACCCACTGCGCCCTAACAGTTCGCCTAAGACACCTTGCAAAACCTGACCACCTGGGGGACACCGATCAATCGGCGCATTAGCTGATACAATGGCCTTTGCATACGGCAAGCAACCTGGGTATCCACATTGGCGACACTGGGTCTGCGGCAAAAAAGCATTGATTTCAGAGACGAGACGATCTTCTGGAGGTAGCTCCGGTTCGTGACCGCATAGGAGCACCAAAATTCCAGCGATGGCCATTAACACCAGAGCAAGAAGAGTCCAGATCATACTAACCTGGACTACCGAAACCGGATACTGCCATTCCGATAATCGCAACGCTGAGCAAGGCGATCGGCGCATCGCGAAAAGCGTGCGGCACCGGTGCCGCTGCCAAACGTTCCCTAACTTGGGAAAATACGATAAGCAACAAGCCGTAGCCGAGCGCCAATCCAAAGCCAGCAAGCAAAACTGTCACTGCGCCGATTGGTTCAAGTAACACCAACAGGACTGCACCAAGCAACGTGCAGTTTACCGTCATCAACGGTACGAATGGTTCCAGCCACTTATATCCTTTTGGCCACACACATGCGCCGATGTTTGCGACAACATAGAGACACAAGATGATAGTAACCACAATTAACGGCAACTTGAGGATAGAACTCGAGGCGCTACTCGGAAGTAGTTCAATAATCGAATAACTCAAAAGCGCTGCAAACGGCACCACGATTACGTTTGAGATTGCCAATCCTGCCGCAGTTTCCAATTTCCGGGAAACAGCAATCACTGGACAAATCCCTATCAAATAAACAAGTACTAGATCCGACCCCAAGGCCCCAGCAAGCATCAACGCAAATGCGTCGCCCATGTCTACTTTACTTGCATCCCCGACACTGCCCCGGCATCCGGACCTAACAAAAAGATATCCTCACCGCCTGGGCCGGCCGCTAACACCATCCCCTCGGAGGTCCCAAAGCGCATTTCGCGTGGCTTCAGATTAGCAACGATAATGACATGCTTGCCTTGCAACTGGTCAGGCTCGTATGCGGCCTTAATACCAGCGAACACGGTTCTCTTTTCACTCCCAAGCTCAACATTGAGCTGTAATAGTGTATCCGCGCCATCCACCAATTTTGCCTCAATGATTTTCGCAACACGCAAATCGATTTTCGCAAAGTCATCGATAGTGATATACGGTTCTGCTGTCTGTGATGACTCGCTGGATTTGCTGTCATTAATCATAGCTTCAACCTTCTCTGCTGCGACACGCTGCATAAGGGATTTAAACGAATCGATTTTCTTTCCAGTGATATCGCGTC
This sequence comes from uncultured Enterobacteriaceae bacterium, assembly GCA_964342175.1. Lineage (GTDB taxonomy): Bacteria > Pseudomonadota > Gammaproteobacteria > UBA11873. The sequence goes on from CAYFFH010000022.1 coordinate 16,443, forward strand.
CAATGTCTTCCCATGTGAGCGGCTCGCAGTTAAAAAACTGCTCTACTGCCCGCGCCATCTCGGGCAATACAGGCTTCAGATAGATTGCCAAAATACGAAACAACGCAATGCCCGTAGAGCACACCCGATGCACATCACAATCAGCCCCATCCGTTTTTGCAAGCACCCACGGTTTGCGTCGGTCGATGTACTGGTTAGCAGAATCTGCAAGCGCCATAATTTCGCGCATTGCGCGAGCGAAATCTCTCGCTTCGTAACAATCCGCCACCTCCTGCGCAGCCGCCTTAAACTCTTCAATTAGCGCTGAATCATCATATGCATCACTTAGAAATCCATCAAAGCGTCCAGTCAAAAACCCAGCACAACGACTAGCGATGTTGACAACCTTGCCGACCAGATCCGCATTCACTCGACGCTGGAAATCCTCAAAATTGAGATCGATGTCTTCGATTGCAGGTGTAATTTTTGCCGCAAAATAATAGCGCAAATATTCTGGATTTAAGTGTTCGAGATAAGTTTCCGCCGTCACCAGCGTACCGCGCGATTTAGACATTTTCTGCCCGTTTACGGTGAGAAACCCATGTACAAATACGTTTGTCGGGAGGCGAAACTGCGCGCCATTTAGCATCGCCGGCCAAAACAACGTATGGAAGTACATGATGTCCTTGCCGATAAAATGATACATCTCGGTTCCACTGCCTGGCCTACAATACTCGTCGAAATCGATCTCCGCCTTCCCACATAGATTTTTAAAGCTTGCGAGATATCCAATCGGTGCGTCTAGCCAAACGTAAAAATATTTGTCCGACTCACCCGGTATTTCAAACCCAAAATAGGGCGTATCCCGTGAAATGTCCCAATCGTGTAGACCAGCATCGAACCATTCATTAAGTTTATTCACTACACCTGCCTGCAAGTCATTATTCACAAGCCAAACTTTCAGCATGTCTTCAAAGTTCGACAACTTAAAGAACAGATGTTCGGATTCGCGCTGCTCCGGAGTAGCACCACTCAGGGCCGAAACAGGATCTACTAGATCGGAGGGTGAGTAAGTTCGAGAGCAGTTTTCGCAACTATCACCATACTGCTCTGGTGCCGAACAATGCGGGCAGCTACCGCGGATAAATCGGTCGGGTAGGAACAGTTTTTTCACAGGATCGTACGCCTGTGTGATTACCTTTCGATAAATATGACCGGCCTCCCTTAACCGGCCATAGATCAATTCCGATATTTCCTTATTTTCAGATGAATGGGTTGAATGATAGTTATCGAATTCAATCCCAAACGCGGAAAAATCCCTCTGATGCTCGGCGCTTACTCGTTCGATAAGTGCCTCTGGA
>CAYFFH010000023.1:0-17637 GCA_964342175.1 uncultured Enterobacteriaceae bacterium
ACGTACGCACTGCGCGAAACCGCAAACCGAATTGACACAACACCTAAAGTAGGCGGAGTGTTGTACATGAACCTGAGTCGAAAAACCGGTTCCCGGCTAGTGCCCCAGAAATGATAAAGACCAACATCGAAATCACCAATCGCGTGAGAGTAGCGCAGCGCCCAGTCGATATGAGAACCCTCTGCCGCGGAATCGTAAGTAGCGCTGCTGCCATCGACTCGTAAACCAGTCCGCAAACGGCCTTTAACTCCTGGAAAGGTACGTTCGCGGAAACCTATTAGCGCATAAAGATCAACTGTTCCCCAATCCTGAATCAATGCCAGATTAATCATTGGCTGCCCGAGCTTATCCTCGGTGTCAATATTCTCTACCAGATCGGTTTGATTGATGATATCAACCAGGTGATTGGATTCTGCCACACCCCAAAATAGCTTACGTACGCCTAAACGAAGCTCCCAGTTAGTAGTTGATTTTAAATACGTTAACTCTCTAAGGTCGATGTGTGTACGACGGTCATCACCCTGATCCCACCTCGCAAACGGTACTAACAGAAGGCTTTGGTTCCCTTTATCCCACTCGATGTACAATTCCGGTTGAATGGCAAACGAGGCATTTCCCTCATGCTGTCTTAGGTACGGCGCATCATGTACAAACCCTCTCATTTCGCCCGACACAAAACCACTCAATTCCCACGGGTTGGCAGTCACGGCAATAGGGGTGAATCCGACCAGCGCGATCAGAAGTGCATAACGATACATGGAAGTAATATACTAAGGATCCACTTTAAGTATACATTAATTAGTTATATAAATTAATAGCTTATATAATTTATATAAAACTTATTTTAGCTGCTAATTACAACAACTTGCATACGGCACGCCCTACTTTAAAGCGAATCAACCTAACTCGGCATTTTCAACGTCATTAATTAACTTATAAAAAGTGTGCGTCCGTGGGTGAATTACGTACCCTAAATGCATAGAACGGTCCGAAAAATTAATCCGCATATTCACCTAATCGAGTGATGCGCCGAACCATTTGTATTAGGAAATACCGGACCGTACTAGGTCACTGTCGATTATAAACATCTTCAAACCGAACGATATCATCTTCACCAAGGTAGGTGCCCGATTGCACTTCGATTAACTCGCAAGGAATAGCGCCAGAATTTTCCAACCGATGAGTTACTCCGATCGGAATAAACGTCGATTCATTTTCTGATAATGTGAATTTCTTGTCCCCGCAGGTGACGGTGGCCGTTCCTCTGACCACGACCCAGTGCTCTGCCCTGTGGTGATGCATCTGTAGGGAAAGTGATGCACGCGGATTAACAATAATCCGTTTTACCTGAAAGCCCGTCCCTATGTCGATTCTCTCATAACTACCCCAAGGGCGATAGACACGCCGATGGAACAATCGCTCATCGCGCCCTTGTTCGCCGAGCCAATCAACAATTTTCTTAACATCTTGAGTTCGTTCTTTCGATGCCACCATAACTGCATCCGACGTTTCAACTACTACCAAGTCTTGACAACCTAGTACAGTCACCAACCGATGCTCCGCGATCACCACGTTGTCGGTACTATCCTGGATATATGTGTCGCCCCGACTAACATTACCACTGTTGTCGCGGTCTGATACATCCCAGATATTCGACCACGAACCAACATCCGACCAATTGGCGTCTAACGACACTACCGCACCATGTTTAGTATTTTCTCCAACCAGCGGCTCCAGTACCGCATAGTCAATAGAATCACTAGGGCAGCTAGTGAATCCAGCTTCGTTTAGGCGCACAAACTCACCATCGCGCATACACGACGCCACAGTTATCTGGCATGCCTCTAAAATCTTTGGTTGAAATTTACCGATTGCTTCCAACCAAATACTGGTACGCATGAGAAATATCCCCGAGTTCCAACGATAGGTACTGTCAGCCACATAGTTCGTCGCGGTCCCAATGTCTGGCTTTTCTTCGAATTTCTCGATCCTGTGGCACTGCGGTTCCAAAACCGTTATCGCCTCACCGAGTTGAATATATCCGTACCCTGTCGCAGGCTTGTCTGGGATAACACCAAAAGTAACTAGGGCTCCATCCGCAGCCAGGGTAACTCCGACTGTAACCGCGGCGCGAAACCCATCGATGTTCTTGATCAAATGGTCAGCCGGCATAACAAGCAATAAAGGATCGTCCCCTGCTTCCGCATTAAGTAATGCAGCGCAGGTTAACGCCGGTGCCGTGTTTCGCCCAACCGGTTCAAGAACGATGCTCTGTAACTCGTGCTCGATTTTTCGTGCTTGTTCACCAACCATAAATCGATGTTCTTCATTGCAGATTATCAGAGACGGACAAACCTCTAACTCCCCACCGGTCAACTTACCAACACGTAATAACGTGTCTTGGAGTAAAGTCTTGTTTCCGGACACACACAAAAACTGTTTTGGATAGTGACCACGCGAAAGCGGCCACAGCCGAGTTCCACCGCCGCCCGCAAGAATTACTGGAGTAAGTTTCATAATGTCTCGCTGCTGTCATGTATCGACTTTCGATCGAAAAGATGGCGGTTTTATTTGACCGCCTGATTATAGTTGACGAAGAGCGCCTATCTGTTGCCAACTGCTAAATCGAACGCCGGGGTAGTATAACTTCTGCTACCCTCACCTTCAGTCACGATAAAATAGACGGATAAGCCATGTTCGTCTGCTACCCGCCTCCCTGCTTCGAAGCCCAAGCTCATCAGTGCGGTTGCCCACGCATCCGCTAACATTGTCGTCTCGTCAAGCACTGTTACAGCCGCCAAGTTATGCTGTACGGGCGCGCCTGTTCGCGGGTCAATCGTATGGCCATAGCGTACGCCATCACGCTCGAAATAATTGCGGTAGTTTCCGGACGATGCCAAACCCGCATTTCTTAGTACGATTGTACGCCCAATCGCAATTACGCGACCGCCATTTACAGGAGCCTCTATCCCAATTGTCCACCCTTGTCCCTTTGGGTTCCTGCCCTGAGCGCGCAACTCACCACCAATGTCGACTAAATAATTATTATGGCCCGTACTTTGCAATAGTGTCGCGACACGATCAACGGCGTAGCCCTTTACAATCGCCGAAAGATCGATGTAAACATCCGGCTGTCGCTTTCGAAGCGCACGCGGTCGCTCCTGAAGTTCAAACTTATCAACTCCCACTCTCGCTCGTGCATTAGCTAAAGTATCCCCATCTGGCACCACCGAAACACGTCGATCCGGACCGAAACCCCAAACGTTAACTAGTGCCCCAACTGTGACGTCGAAAGCACCGCCAGAATCTCTCCCGACTGATACTGCAGTTTCCAGTACGGTATACAAATTGTCTGATATAGGGATCCAATCGATAGATGCACTTTTGTTCAACTTTGACAGTTCTGAGGCTGAATCATAAGTCGACATGGTTGCATTAATTACTTCAAGCAACGCTTCGATTTTAGATTTTAGTATACTTGGATCTCCGATTACTCGATCTGCGACAGTAATAACATATTGAGTGCCCATCGTCGCACCATTTAAATGCAGTACCGAATAGTGCTTTTCGCAACCCGAGCTAAGAGGTATGAGTACAAGCAACGTGCTACCGAAATAACCGATTAAGGCGACGATAGAGGACAATGTTGACGTAGTTTGAGTGATTTTGATCATATCCCAATGTTAGGCCTACACTCAGAGCGATTAAAGCATTGTGTGCAAGGTCGCGTAGAATTCATGGCTAAACCAGTTTGGATTTGAGTTTTAATATCTCTTTTTACCTTCATACGGCACCTTCATTTTAGAAGCTGATGGAACCGGAATGGCATCGACAATAGATTACGATTTCTAACCAATTGAAAAGATGACGAGAGCGGTATCCCAACTGGCAAACCTAAACGTAAAAGCCCTGCCGTGGTCGAGATGCCGTAAACAGACTGTTTTCGTCTTTCAGACACCTACTTTCAGCACGACCGTGCATCGCATAGAATCTCGAGCGCTTTCGAAGCTACAAAAATCCCATTAAACTCGGAAACTTTTCGCAACCTAGAAAGACTAAAACGCACTATGACCATTCAGACATCCATTATCGATCTCAAGCAATATATAACTCAGCACATTGTTGGTCAGGAACAATTGGTCGATCGTTTGCTGATTGCACTGCTCGCCGACGGACACCTCCTAGTCGAGGGCCCCCCGGGTCTGGCTAAGACTCGTGCAATTAAAGTCCTTGGGGCAGGCATTGAGTGTGAGTTTCACCGAGTACAGTTTACTCCAGATCTTTTACCGGCAGACCTCACTGGGACCGAGGTCTATCGGCCACAGGATGGTTCATTCAAATTTCAACGGGGCCCTTTATTTCATCATTTAGTTCTAGCTGATGAAATTAATCGTGCCCCAGCCAAAGTACAATCTGCACTACTTGAGGCTATGGCGGAACGTCAGATAACGATTGGTCGTGAGACCTATCGTCTGCCAGAATTATTTTTAGTTATGGCAACGCAAAACCCACTAGAGCAAGAAGGCACATATCCATTACCCGAAGCGCAGCTAGACCGATTCCTTATGCATGTGGTGATCACGTACCCATTAGAGACTGATGAAAAATCAATCCTCCATTTAGCGCGCTCCGAGGCACGCAGTGAAGATGTAAAAAACTCTAACTTGAAACACATCATTCGCCAACAAGATGTATTCGATGCGCGTAATGCCGTATTGGATATGTACCTTAGTGACGACTTGGAAAAATACCTACTCGAGATCGTACTTGCAACTCGAAAGCCCGCAGTCTATGGGGACGATCTAGCAGGGTGGTTAGAATATGGCGCAAGTCCACGAGCAACTATCGCACTCGATCGCTGTGCCCGTGCTCATGCGTGGCTCGCCGGTCGTGACTATGTTGGTCCCGACGATATACAAGCGATTGCTCCCGATGTTTTACGCCACAGAGTCATACTAAACTATGAAGCGGCAGCCGATGGAATCACGGCCGAACGGTTGGTTACTGAACTAATTTCGCGTATTGCTGTACCCTAACCTATACCCTATCCAGTCATATGATCCTGTCCACCAGTAATACGAAGGCCGATCGCATCAAGCGTGATGATGAAACAAGGGGCCGGATCGAACCGACGTTAAAGGACCTAATGTCGCTATATCGGCCGGCGAGTCTTCTACCCTCTTGGACCCGCTCTACTCGTGCACAACAATCCGGTGGCTACGTAGCGGCGTTGAAGGGCCGAGGTATGGATTATGTCGAATCACGGCCGTATCAAGCAGGCGATGATTTTCGTACGCTTGATTGGCGAGTTACCGCCCGTACCGGACGACCGCACACAAAAGTGTTTAGAGAAGAGCGCGAACGTCCAGTTTATATATGCTGCGATTTTTCCCCATCGATGTTTTTTGCAACACAAGGGGTATTCAAAAGCGTGCAGGCTGCTCGGACCGCCGCACTCATAGCGTGGAAAGCACAACAATCAGGCGATAGAGTCGGAGGCCTCGTGTTTACCGCAAGGACACACCATGAAAACCCACCGGAGCGCGGCAAACCAGGAGTCATTCGATTATTAAAAAAGCTAGTGGATGCCGGAAAACTACCCGAATCAACTATTAACAAAACGGATTCGGGATCCCTGGCGAAAGCACTCGCACGATTGAGGCGTATAGCAAAACCTGGAAGTCTGATCTTCATAATAAGTGATTTTCGTGAGTATAACGACACATGCGAATCTGATCTTGCACACCTAGCACGCCACAACGACGTTACAATCTTATTTATTAATGATCCGTTTGAAGCTGAGCTGCCGTCAGCCAACGCGCGCGGCAAAGTAACGGATGGCATTTCGGATCTCGAGATCACATTCGACAAGGACTCCATGAACCAACGCTATATGGAAAATTTTACAGCACGCCATGATCGGATCACAAAACTGAGCAGCAACTACCGTATATTAATGAGTCGGCTGACAACAGCCGACGATCCATTACCCGTAGTACAACGCCTACTAGGATTGTACTAATGGATCCGGCTGGGATACCACTGAGAGACATCCATCTACCAAATCCAATTAGCTGGTGGCCACCCGCTCCCGGTTGGTGGGTTGTCGTTAGTGCTATAGTTATAGTCATCATCGCTATAGTCTTGTATTGGAAATGGCATCACCGTCACCGCATTAAGCGCAGTGCTTTGATCGAACTGAAAAACATCGAGTCGAGCTATAATGAACATCGTGATACGCACCGGCTCGCTCAAGAACTTTCTCGACTCGCACGTCGAGCAGCACTAGCTACAGACCCATCTCGAACCGGAGCTGCGGAAACCGGAGCTGCCTGGAGCGCGCGGCTTAACAGCTTAAGTAAAAGCAGGGACACTGCGGAAGCAATAAAGTCTGTCCTCGAACGCGCCCCATACCGGCGTGAAGAATCTATTGATGCTGATGCTGTGTTAAAGGCGTTTCGATCATGGTTGGTTGATTTCCGCATTCCCAGGAAAACTCAGAAATGATCGAGATAGTTTGGCCGTGGGTGCTAAGCGCGCTACCCCTTCCTTTCATCTATAGACGGTTACTAACTCGCGCCGCCACGGTCACTACTTCAGCATTAAGAGTTCCGGCGCTAGAAGATTTCTCGATTTTTGAGAAAAACGACAGAATTACAACCACATCAAGAGTCACCTTCTGGTTGGCACTGGTTGCGTGGTTTTTTTTCTTGCTGGCAGCTGCGCGACCGCAATGGCTCGGGGAACCAATTGAGGTGCCGATCAGTGGACGAGACCTAATGCTTGCCGTTGACTTATCTAAAAGTATGCAAGAAATCGACTTTGTCCTAGATGGTCAACGAGTGGATCGCCTTACTGCAACTAAAAAAGTCCTAAGTGATTTCATACAACGCCGAGTTGGCGACAGATTAGGCTTAGTGTTGTTCGGTACTCAAGCCTACTTGCACGTTCCATTGACATTCGACCGCTCGACCGTAGCGCAACTACTTGATGAAACCGTTATCGGCCTAGCAGGACCAAGTACCGCCATTGGCGACGCCATTGGACTTGCAGTGAAACGGTTACGGGACAATGACTCTGAAGACAAAGTGCTAATATTGGTTACCGATGGGGCGAACACCGCCGGAGTGATAGGACCAGAACGTGCAGCTGAACTTGCCGCAGAAGCCGGACTAACGATACACACCGTTGGGATCGGAGCTGATGAAATTATGGTCAAGCGACTATTTGGCAGTTTTCGCTATAACCCCTCGCGTGATCTCGACGAGAAAACCTTGCGCACAGTGGCAGAAAGCACGCAAGGTCGTTACTTCCGTGCACGCGACGTAGAGGAACTCGAATCGATATATACCGTAATCGACAAATTAGAGCCGATAGAGCACGGCGGGGAACATTTTCGCCCAACTACCCCGTTATTTCCTTTGCCTCTTGCGCTTGCCCTGCTCCTCAGCGGTCTTGCAGTAGCGCTTATCAGCCGTAGAAAATGAATACATTCAATTTCACTGAATTTCATTTTCTGCGACCTGAGTGGTTCGCATTACTGATACCGTTTGCTGTTTTGGGCTGGCGCCTATTCCACGGTAGTGCCGCGGTCGGAACATGGCACACTGTTTGTGATGAACGTCTATTGCCTTATCTACTAGTTCAAAGAGATATCCATCGCAGTCGACTTAATTTCAGCGCATGTATGGTCAGCGGTGTGATAGCTATTGTTGCTCTCGCCGGACCGACGTGGGAGCGTCTTCCAACTCCCGTATTTCGAGACGAATCAGCGTTAGTAATCTTACTCGATTTGTCGCGCTCAATGGACGCGACTGACATCAGTCCTAGCCGCCTCGAACGCGCCAAATTTAAAATTATAGATATCTTACGACAACGCCGTGACGGACAAAATGCCCTCGTTGTTTACGCCGCAGAGCCCTATGTCGTCACCCCGTTAACGAACGATGTTGCCACAATTGAATCGCAACTCCCAGCTCTCCGCACCGGTATCATGCCGAGCCAAGGCAGTAACGGAACAAGCGCTATCGAAAAAGGTATAGAGCTCCTCAAGCAATCTGGGGTGACAAACGGGCAATTACTTTTGGTGACGGATGGATTGAGAGCATCCGAATTAGGCCACGCGAAATCGCTAATAACCGAAAACGGAATACAGCTATCAATCCTCGGCGTTGGCACGGCGGAAGGCGCACCAATTCCTGATGAGAACGGCGGCTTCATAAAAGATAAAAGGGGCAATATCGTACTAGAGCCGCTGCAACCAAAACCCTTGAAGAGACTCGCCACTAAAGGCAACGGGATCTATCAATCCATAGCCACCAGCGAAAAAGATGTCGAGGCACTCTTAGCTGTTATGGATAACCAATTTAACCAGTCCGATGCGTCGAACACGGAGGTACTCTCCGATCAGTGGCTTGAGGTAGGTCCATGGCTACTACTTGGGCTAATTCCGATCATCCCGTTCGCGTTTAGACAGGGGATATTGGCTATTTACATTACGGCTAGCATCTTTGTAGTGACGTACCCGGAATACGCACATGCAGGGTGGTGGATAACCCCCGATCAAGAAGCTCAGCTTCAATTTGATCGAGGTGATTTTGATTCCGCTGCAAAAAATTTCGAAAACAAAGATTGGCGTGCAATGGCGAACTATAGAGCAGACAGATTCGAAGTTGTTGTTACCGAAATTGGTGAGAACAATAACGCGGAAGCGCAATACAACAAAGGTAATGCATTAGCCCGCCTTGGTCGTCTCGAAGAGGCAATCGCAGCATACCGCAATACCTTGTCTCAGGTTAATGATCATCAAGACGCGCTACATAATAAGACATTACTAGAAAAATTGCTTCAACAACAAGATCAAAACGAACAAGAGCAGGGCAATCAATCAAACGAAAACGCAAATAGCGACGAGAATCCGAAACAGGGATTAGACGGACAGTCTCCCCAGGAACCAAACGCCGCAAATTCATCTGAGCAGACTACGGAGACATCACCAACGGAAAGCGACTGGGAGGAACTTCCTAGCGAGAGCGAAAATTCGGACGGCGAAGAGAATTCCGAGGCGAAGATACAAGCAGAATTAAATTCAGAACAAGAGAACGAACAAGCAACTGAACAATGGCTACGAAAAATTCCAGACGATCCCGGCGGATTGTTACGACGAAAATTTGAACACGAATATCAGAGGAAACATGGGCGGAACGGGCGACGGGCACGATCATGGTGACAGTAAATAAAATCTTTAGATCGCTAGAAACTCTATTCATATGGAGATTATTGCGATCAATTTTCATCTCTGGCCATGCTGTCAAAACAAATAAACACTCGAGTCGGGAGTCGACTTCTTTCGGTGATTTTATTCGGATCTATTACCGCCTTGTATTGCGACAGTACAGCTACACCCTAAACTCGATCCATATACCTACCGTTATAACTGCAACGCGGGATTCATCTCTAATAGGGAAACTTCTTGTCTTGACGATGTTGATGGCCGGCTTCAATGCGGCACACGCAGCAGTGATCCGCTTATCTGTTCAACCTGATAGACCAGTGGCCAACGAATCGTTTCAATTAGTATTCACTTCAGACTCAAAGGTCAGTGCGGAGCCAGACTTTGGAGTGCTGGAATCTTTCGTTGATATCCTAGGTCGCAACCGACAGACATCGGTCCAATGGGTTAACGGACGAAACTCCCATACCACAACGTGGGTGCTCGAGGCCTTAGTGACAGAACCAGGTCAGCTTGTAATTCCTGAGATTGCCTTCGGGAATGATCGAAGTACCAAGACCACTATCAATATCCACGCTCGTAACAGTAACAACCCAGGGATAACTGACACTAGCTTGCTCCTCGAGATAGAAGTAGACAAAATAACGCCGTACGTTCAAGAGCAAATCATCCTCACTGCTAGGCTTCTACGCCGAGTCGAACTTAACGATGCAAATCTAACTGAACCGAGTGCGGATACCGACGTCGTAATCAAGCGGCTAGGTAAAGACATAACTACACAAACCATGCGGAACAACAAGCGGTACGAAGTATTTGAGCGTCGCTTTTCGATTTTTCCACAAACCAGCGGCACCACGACGATTAATCCCCTGACGTTAACTACACAGGTCGTTCAGTCATCACGATCGCTATTTGAATTTGATCCATTTAGACAGTCGGTAAAAACCCGTCGTGTCGAATCTAATCAACTCCAAATTCAAGTTAAACCGATACCAGCATCTTTCACTGGTGACACTTGGCTTCCCGCTAAGGAACTAAACCTACGCGACAATTGGGATCCCGCCACTGATCCACTTATCGCCGGCGAACCAGTGACGCGCACTGTGTTTCTATGGGCTGACGGACTTAGTGCCAGTCAATTGCCAGAGCTGCCAATCGTTCTGCCTGAAGGCTTAAAGATTTATCCCGATCAACCTCAAACTAGCGAACAAGACACCGATACTGGTTTCAATGCAATCAGGCAACAGAAATTCGCCATCATCCCTGGATCCACAAGCAACATTGTATTTCCCGAGATATCTATAACGTGGTGGAACACTCAGAGCGATAAATTGGAAGTTGCCCGTTTGAAAGAACGGCCTTTCACGGTAGAAGATTCGAGGGCAGAAGAAATATCGGCACAAAAAACAGCAATCCCAGACTCGGCATCACTCGAATCACAAACCGAGACCGAACATACCCCAAAAACTAATTTTACACGATCAAATACACGCCAAAATACCTGGTTAATAATGGCGAGTATCTGTCTATTCGGGTGGATAGCAACCGCGTTTGGTTGGTATCGATCCTACGCTTCGAAATCATCGGTGACAACTACTAGAGCGAGGGGAGAACCAGCTCCCGCATTAATGCGGGCACGTCGCGACGTCCTCGGTGCATGCAAAGCGCACGATCCAATTGGGACAAAAACTGCATTAATTACATGGGCGCGCGTTGTATTTAAAAACCCCCAGTTATCGACACTTCGCGAATTAGCGGAATTAGTGAAAGAACCGTTAGACATAGAGATCCGCCTACTGGACAAATACCTGTACGGTCAGAACCCCACTCAATGGGATCGATTCGCGCTGCAGGAAGCCTTCGAACATGGTAATTACCGTCTTGATCAAGTCAGGACAACGGAGCGAAATATTAATCCACTGCCTGATTTATATCATTTGTCAAAAAATTGACAAATGATATCCCTAAAGTCTTTTACATAAGGCTATGCAACCCATTTCCACCGCTACCCGGCTGGATACGCCTAAGAGTCTCTAACGAGATGAATATCTGTTCGTCTGTCATATCGACAATGCTGACAGATTGAACAATAATTATATTGTCTTTGATCAACAGGTATTAGTGATTTTTCTTACGACGTAAGTCCTGCGGACGATCGATATCAAGCACCACACCTGAATCGTTCGTGTCGATTAAAACCAAGGAATCACTATGCGAGTCGACAATCGATTGCGCACCTTGATCGCCCTGTAAATTTTTCAACTCGACACCGTAGGCCGCTCCAAAACCTACTGGGTGGCCAACTCTCCCAAACAACCTAGGGCGCACGATAGTGAGCTCAGAGATCAACGTTGACGCTAACGCTGCAATTGTTTCAACCTGTATGTATGGCATATCAGCCAATCCTATCAGCCAGCCATCTGCATCGGGCCGCGCAGCGATCCCATGAGCAATAGATCGACCAATACCATCTCGGGAGTCAGCACATACAGAAACCTCAAACACACCTTCGAATACACCTAAGGTAGCTACGTTCCCTACCGGGACAACAACTAGAACATTCCCCAATGCAGCTTTTAGCCGTTCTGCCGACCGCTGCCCGACCGGCACGCCATCCTCGATGAGGGCGACTAACTTATTGCTACCAAATCGCTGCGACGAACCGCCGGCCAGCAAAATTCCCGCGATGTTAGTCATCTGGTAGGAACTGTGTCACTTAGCATACATCGTTGACTTTCAAGTTTGACACCATTTCTTCGCGCAGTGATCTCGGTCATAATCGATAATGCGATTTCTGATGCGGTGCGTGTATTCAAATCAAGCCCGATAGGACCGCTCATAAAAGTCAGTTTGGCCTCGCTTATATCGAAATGGTCGCGAAGACGCTCCCGGCGCGCCGCATTAGTTCGACTCGATCCCAATGCACCGACATAAAACGCGGCAGAATTAAGGCCTTCCATGATTGCGAGATCATCTAGTTTGGGATCGTGGGTAAGTGCAACAACCCCGGTTTGTGAATCACATTGTTGTGCGATAACAAAATCATCTGGCATATCGGCGGAAAGCGAAATGTCAGGTTCGTTCCAAGAGCCCCTATAATTTCCACGCGGATCACAGACGATGACCTCATAACCAAGTGTAACGGCAAAGCGCGTAACAAAGGCGCTGAGCTGCCCAGCGCCAATGACAAGCAAACGCCATTTCGGTTCGAAAATAGTCTCAAACCGTTCATTATTCAAATCTGTCCGCGCTTGCTCAACAGGCGTCTCGAGCCAGGACTTACAAGTACTCATCTCCAGAACGCGAAGGACTCGGTCGCGTTCTGAAAGACGGAGCAATATTTCCCGTGGCTGGATATCTGAACATAGCCTTTCGATTACCACCGTGACTTTGCCCCCACATGGCAAACCGCGTCTGATTGCAGCCTCGTTGGTGACACCATAGGTAACGGGAATTGCAGCATCCGAATTAACTACACTAAATTTTTCCAACAATTCTTGCTCGATACACCCGCCCGACAATGATCCTTCAAACTGTCCATCTTCACGCCAAATCATCATAGAACCGGCAGGTCGCGGTGAAGATCCCCAAGTTTTAGCTACCGTTGCTAGAATTACCTGGCGTCCATCGTTGACCCACTTAATAGCCGTTTCCAATACCGCAAGATCTACGTTTTCCACTTTTATGCCTCCTAAACCGACAATCGTTGTTAATTTTAGCGGTTTTCTTAAATCGAGGATGTTGGCGAAGTGCCTAAGTGCCCTCACTCCTGCCCGCTGGAGGGTTAAACCCGCATCACGAGTTTCCCACATCCGCCGACGCTTAACCTAACGTCACCTCTGTCGTCACAGGTGCTAGTCCAAAAGCACTCAGCCATCTTTTCAACAAAGCATTCTCCATTCCCACCAGTCAGCAATCAGATTGATCGCGGCCCTTTTTAAATAGAAACGTAACATCTTGTCTTTCACGTGCATTTGTAAGCCACCAACCCCCATTTCGCCTAGGATTACCGAAGGCACGACGACCACCATAGAGTGCTTGCGCTCGCACGGTATAATAATCCCCGATTCTGTCGTCGAAATGTAGAGAACGCAACAAGACAAACGAACCATGCGAAGCAAATCAAAACAAGAAGCGCGTACCGCTGTGCTAAGCGTCGAAGGTTTGTCTAGCACCTACGGAGATCGAGAAATCCTGCGTGACGTCTCTTTCTCAGTCAAGGACGGTGAGATCTTTGTCATTATGGGTAGTAGCGGCTCGGGTAAGACTACTCTCCTAAAACACCTCATTGGGCTAAGTACATCAAATCAAGGTTCTGTGACATTACTAGGGAATCGCCTATTAACACTTGCAAAAAATGAACTCTACAAATTGCGCAAACGGATCGGTGTGGCCTTTCAGGGTGGCGCGTTAATTAACTCGATGAATATTATCGACAATGTCGAACTACCTCTCCATCAACATACTAAGCTTGATAACGCCACGATCAGAATTATGAGCCGAATCAAACTAAAAATGGTCTCGCTGATTGACGCAGAACACTTAATGCCACCGCAATTATCAGGAGGCATGTTGAAGCGCGCGGGCCTTGCTCGAGCAGTGATTATGGACCCCGAATTATTATTTTTCGACGAGCCGTCTGCAGGACTTGACCCGGTGACATCGGCCGCAATCGATGAGCTGATCATCAGCCTGCGCGACGCCTTAAAAATGACTGTTGTGGTTGTCACCCACGAACTTGAAAGTGCCCTTAAAATCGCCGACCGCATCATGATCCTTGCTGATGGCCAGATCGTTGCGCTTGGAACAATCGACGAAATAAGACAATTAACGGATCCCCGAGTTCAGTCGCTGCTCCATCGCCGACCACCAGATTCTTGCCGAGACGATGAAAATTATTTAGATCATCTGACTAGAAAAGAATGAAATCTCCGGCAATGCATTTCGGCAATTTTCTGGCAACATCGCGACTATTTTATTATTTTGCTCGAACCTCCTCCCCAAAAGCGATCGTGCAATGATGTTAAATTCCTATTCACAGTTGGCTGCGATTGGTAAAGCCTGTATCTCATCCCTCGAGGAACTCGGCCGAATGGGTATTTTTTTTAGTCACACAGCTCGCCATTTATTCGCGCCTCCCTGGGAATTCAAATCGATCTTACAACAACTCCGATTCGTAGGCTCTCGGTCCGTGATCGTGATCGCCGTCGCTGGCGTCTTCGTTGGTATGGTCGTGGCATTACAATTTCATGATACTTTAGTTCGGTTTGGATCCGTGAGTCTGTTGGGTTCAGCCGTTGGTCTGAGCCTAGTGCGAGAACTTGGTCCAGTTCTTACTGCCCTTATAATCGTCGGACGCGTCGGATCAGCAACATGTGCTGAGCTCGGTATCATGCGGACAGATAATCAGATCGATGCAATCGAGTGCATGGCGATCGATCCATATAGATATCTCTTGTTACCACGCTTCATGGCATTTCTGATTGCAGCGCCGCTGCTTACAGCTATTTTCGATGTAGTTGGGATTTTCGGTGGCTGGTTCGTTGGTGTCGTAGTTTTTAAGGTTAACCAGGGGGCCTATTTCACAAGTATGGCTGACACTGTCCTACTGGCAGATCTCACTATGGGTATTACAAAGTCAGTAATTTTTGGTGTGCTCATTGCATGGATCTGCATGGCTAAAGGCTTTCTCATGCATCAGAATCACGGTATGGTATTCGGAGCAGAAGGTGTAAGTAGCGCCACGACTGCTGCGGTAGTAGTGGCGTCTATTTCAATTCTTTACGCGGATTTCGCTATCAGTGCGCTAATGTTATAGAGGCTATGAGAAAAAACTCTTCGATCGAGATGAGCGTCGGCCTGTTTCTCATTATTGGATTGCTCTCGCTTACCTACCTGACGCTTAAATTGGGGAATGTTGGGGTGTTTACTGACGAGACATACACTCTAAACGCTCGGTTCGTCTCATCCTCCGGCTTGAAGAAAGGTGCTTTCGTTGAAGTTGGCGGAGTTAGGGTTGGAACGGTACAGAATATCAAAGTCGATTTTGAAAGCTACGAGTCGATCGTCGAAATATCAATTGATCCAAATATAAAACTTCAAGACGACTCGATCGCTTCGATTAGAACTTCTGGAATTATTGGAGATAAGTTCCTAAAAATTTCACCCGGGGGTTCTGAAAACTATTTAGAACCCGGTGATGAAATACTCGAAACAGAATCTTCAATCAATATCGAGGAATTGATCAGCAAATACATATTCGAAAGCACTGGCAAGAAGTGACTAGTCTGCTAGTAGATTATATATCCGCAATAACCAGTTTTACTGGGGTGGTAAGCCACCGTTCTTAAGTTTGTAACGAGCTATTCGACCCTGCATATCGCTTAGAAGACCACCCATCCCTTCTGATTTAATTATTGCAGTGAAAGTGCTTCGGTAGTTATTGACCAAACTTACCCCTTCAATAACGACATCGTAAGCGTACCACCCATCATCGTTACGTTTGAGTTTGTAGTTCACCGGGATTTTAGTCGAGTCAGTGCGAATAATCGTATGTACTACAGCACGATCCTTTCGTACTAGCTCAGTTAAGTACTCGACGCGTTGATTAGAATAAGCCTCGATTTTTTCGCGATAAGTCGACTCGAGATACTGTGCGAAAAATTCCACAAACTGACGTTTTTCTTCTACTGTCGCAGTGCGCCAATTTGTTGCCAGTATACTTTGCGACATGCTTCGGAAATCAAATCCATCGTTGATCACCTGACCAATTGCAAGCCATTTTTCATCCCTGCCCAACTGTTTATTCTTTAGGACTGATAGAATCTCAGTGACAGCGCCACGGACACGATCCATCGGAGTTACACTAAAATCTGCCTGCGCGATGCTAACTGTCAAGAACAATAAAATATTGAAAACAACAAACCGATTTGCTTGAGAGGTGTTGTGCAATCTTGCTATCGTAATCATGAATGTATCGGCTTCTCGCCAGTAGCTCTTTTAACCAGATTAACACGATTCAGGTTCGAACAGACGAATACAAACAGCACCTAGCCTGATTTATCGACCAGTATCGCGACAATGAATTCCTGTTCGCCAATAGCAAAAGTTTCGATGGTATCGCCAGTTGGCTGTTCCACAAAGGACAGTTCCAACGCCAAAGTTTCATGACATATCAGATCCCTGTGAGTTTCTATCGCCTCCCGCAGGCGCCCTTCTGCGAAATACCTAATCAGGATCCGATCAGTTAGTTTAAGGTCAGCAGATTTTCTCATCGTTTGGATCCTATTTACCGCTTCACGAGAAAATCCTTGCGACAACAATTCCGATGATACATTAGTATCTAGCGCAACCGTGACGGGCCCTTCCTGTGCCACGCTCCAATCACCTAGTTCTTCACTCAGAATATCAACATCAGCAATTTCTAATCGCGTGCTAGTGCCTTCAATATCGATATCAATCGCACCATCCTCCGTTAACTGAGAAATCTGGGTTTCATCGAATTTCTGAATTAATTGAGCAGCAGCCTTCATCGATTTCCCGAGGCGGGCACCTAGGCGTTTATAGTTTGCTTTCGCCGAACGCTTCACAATTTCATGCGAGTCTTCAATGTACTCGATAGTTTTAACATTAATCTCATCGAGAATGATCTCCCCAACGCTCTCTACTACAGAACGTTCCAATTGATCTCCCACGACGAGTAAAATTCGGGAAAGTGGTTGCCTTACATTTAGATGGCTTTTGTTTCGTAACAGTAAAACCAATGTGACTATAGCCCGGGCGATACCCATTCGATTCTCTAGCGCCGGCTGTATTGTATTCTTTCTAACATAGGGAAAATCCGCCATGTGTACCGATTCTGTGGCTTCAATCCCAGTCACATCATTAAGGTTCCTATACATCCATTCTGAGAAAAAAGGTGCTATCGGACTCATTAACTTTGTAATCGAAATAAGACACTCGTAAGTTGTCTGATACGCACAAAGCTTATCCTGATCGCTCACACCCTCAGTATTGTTCCTACCTTTTTTGGCTGCCCAGAACCGAGGGCGCGATCGCCGGATATACCAATTCGATAACTCATCGACGAATTGTTCCACTGCTCGCGCGGCACGGGTTGCGTCATAGTTCCCAAAGGATTCGTCCACGATTTTTATCGTGGAATTAAGGCGGCTTAAAGCCCATCTGTCGAGTTCCGTACGGTCTGCAAGTGGAATCGGAACCTCTCGATATTGAAATCCATCGATATTAGCGTAACTCGACATGAACCGATAAATATTTTCTAGCGTACTGAAAAACTTGTTACGGGTTTCTGTAAGACCCCTAACAGAAAATTTCATGTTATCCCATGGTGGAGAATTGCTCAGCATGTACCAACGCACAACGTCGGCCCCATGCGTGGCAAT
>CAYFFH010000024.1:0-17522 GCA_964342175.1 uncultured Enterobacteriaceae bacterium
CTTGTAAAAGTATGGCCGGACCAAGGTAGCGATCGCCATTCCACCAGTAACTAGGGCAGCTGGTCGAGCAGCACGCACACAGAATGCATTCGTAGAGCCCATCGAGCTTGAGTCTTTCGTCCTTAGATTGTAAGCGTTCCTTGTCAGGCGGTGGTGACGTTTGTGTTTGCATCCACGGTTGCACGGAGGCATATTGCGCATAAAAGTGACTTAGATCAGGCACAAGATCTTTACACACCTCCATATGTGGTAGCGGATAGATTGCGATATCGTCGCTGATGGACTCGTTAGCAATCGTACATGCTAGAGTGTTGGTACCGTCAATATTCATAGCACATGAACCGCAAATACCTTCACGGCATGAACGCCGAAAGGTTAAGGTGGGATCGATTTCATTTTTGATATAAATGATCGCATCGAGCACCATCGGTCCGCATTGGTCTAGGTCGATATCGTATGCGTCGGTCCGTGGGTTTTCGCCAGAATCTGGATCCCAGCGATAGATTAAAAAGCGCTTTTTGCGGTTTGCACCCTCCGATGTGTCGAACGACTTGCCCTTCCCGACTCTAGAGTCTTTTGGTAAAAGAAATTGCGCCATGTATCGTGTCTCCTCCTCGATACTGATCAATAAACACGTTTTTTTAACGGTACGACATCAACTTCGTCTGTTAACGTATACATATGAACGGGTCGATACTCGAAAGTTACATTCCCTTTTTCGTCTACTGAACCCAGCGTGTGTTTTAACCAGGCAGTGTCGTCGCGATCAGGAAAGTCCTCCCGGGCATGGGCACCGCGACTTTCCTTTCGGTTTGTTGCGGAGCATATGCTTACCATCGCGTTAGCGAGTAGGTTGTCGAGCTCCAAGGTTTCAACTAAATCTGTATTCCAGATTAATGATCGGTCACTGACTTTAACGTTTTGAAACGCCTCCCACACATCTTTCAATTTTTCGATTCCTTCATCCAATACTTCGCCGGTACGGAATACCGCCGCGTAATTCTGCATAATGCGCTGCATATCAAGTCTGAGTTTTGCCGTGGGTTCGCTCCCGTTCGCATGGCGGATCCGGTCGAAGCGACTCAGGATTTTTTCCGTCGCTATATCTTTCAGTGGTGGGTGAGATGTTCCGGTACTGATGTCTGATGCGGCTCGTTTCGCCGCCGCTCTACCAAACACAACCAAATCGAGTAGCGAGTTTGATCCGAGCCGATTTGCACCGTGTACGGATACGCACGCAGCTTCACCGATCGCCATTAAACCTGGCACTTCACGATCAGGATCTCCATCCTTTAATGTAACTACCTGTCCATGATAATTCGTCGGCACACCACCCATATTATAGTGAACAGTCGGCAGCACTGGGATGGGTTCCTTTGTGACGTCAACTCCGGCAAATATCGCAGCAGATTCTGCGATACCAGGTAAACGTTCATTGATTACTTCAGGACCGAGGTGTTCGAGGTGCAAGTAGATATGATCGTTCTCGGGTCCGACTCCGCGACCGTCACGAATCTCTAGGGTCATCGAACGCGACACAACGTCGCGTGAGGCAAGATCTTTAGCATTCGGGGCGTAGCGTTCCATGAATCTCTCGCCTTCCAGGTTAGTCAGGTAGCCACCTTCGCCCCT
Organism: uncultured Enterobacteriaceae bacterium; assembly: GCA_964342175.1. Taxonomy (GTDB): domain Bacteria; phylum Pseudomonadota; class Gammaproteobacteria; genus UBA11873. The sequence continues at coordinate 1,633 of CAYFFH010000024.1, forward strand.
CACCCCCTCAGTAATGAGGCATCCCGCTCCATAGATCCCGGTGGGGTGGAATTGGATGAATTCCATGTCCTGCAACGGAAGTCCGGCACGTAGTGCCATTGCATTACCATCTCCGGTACAGGTATGTGCGGAGGTGCAAGAAAAGTACGCACGGCCATAACCGCCAGTCGCGATCACTACTTTATGGGCACGGAAGGCATGTAGAGAACCATCTTCTAGATTCCATGCGATGACGCCACGACATATACCCTCGTCATCCATGATTAGGTCGATGGCGAAATATTCGATCATGAATTCGGCGTTATGCTTTAAGGATTGCTGATATAAAGTGTGTAGTATCGCGTGACCAGTACGATCAGCTGCTGCGCAAGTTCTCTGCGCAGTTCCTTCACCAAAATTTGTCGTCATCCCACCGAAAGGGCGTTGGTAAATTTTACCTTCTTCGGTGCGTGAGAACGGTACGCCATAGTGTTCTAGTTCTATGACGGCTGGAATCGCTTCACGGCACATGTACTCTATCGCGTCCTGATCTCCGAGCCAATCTGATCCCTTAACTGTGTCGTACATATGCCAACGCCAGTCGTCCGGTCCCATATTGCCCAGCGCTGCACTCATTCCACCCTGCGCTGCGACAGTGTGACTGCGTGTGGGAAAGACTTTTGTAATGCAGGCCGTTGCTAGTCCCTCAGCGGCCATACCAAACGTCGCTCTTAACCCGGCACCGCCAGCACCAATGACTACGACATCATATTTATGCTCGATAAGCGGGTACGCGTCAGGCATTTATATAGCCTCAAGGGATATTTTTAGAATTGCCACGATGGCGATCAACCCGCACATAGCTATGGCGAGGTTTAAACAAATTCTTGTTGCGAGTTTAAACCACTCACAATGTAGGTAATCTTCGATCACTTCCTGCAATCCAATTTTTACATGATAAAAAAGCGCGATGATGAGGGCTATAAATAAGACGGTAACATGCGGCGCTTTGATCCAAGCGACAGTATCTGCATGGCTTGCGTCCACGATGCAAAGGATACCTGCGACGAACCACACCGATAAGGGTATAAGAGCGATTGCAGTGATTCTTTGGTGCCAAAAACTATGCGTTCCATCTTTTGCGGAGCCGAGGCCACGCACGCGCGCAAGGTCGGATTCAAGACTCATTGGACGCTCCCTTGCGAGAGCACGTAACTCCACGTTAGCGCGGTCATAACAACGGACGCAACGACGACCGTATAACCTGACGCGTAGACTGTTTTAAGTTCAAAACCCATGCCAACATCCCAAAACAGATGTCGGATACCGTTACACAGGTGGAAGTAGAATGAGAATGACCAGCCTATGAGTAGTAATTGCCCAGGTAACGATCCTAGCCATGCGCGCGCCGTCGCATGGGTGCTCTCTCCAGCGGCGACGGAAATTAACCAATATGTGAGAGCCAGTATACCGGCGCTGAGGAATATTCCAGTCGTACGATGGGTGATAGACAGTATAGAAGTCAGCTGAGGACGATAGATTTGCAGGTGCGGTGAAAGTGGTCGACTGCTCATATGTGTATGCTCATTCCAACCGGCCCTGCTGCGATTATGCGCCAGCGCCGTACGTATTTAGTTTGATTCAGACTCGCGCCCGTTTTTAAGCACCGTAATTTCTAAAAATCAATGCAGCGCCCTTTGCGCTCCCAATCGCCGAATCGAGTCGGATCCGGCCCTGTCGGACCGCCGATCTCTTTCTCTTTCGGCATCGGAGCGACGACATTCTCAGGGGAGTCGTCTGCCTCGTGCATTGTATCAGTGGAATTTAGTTTTCGCTCGGGCACAGTCTTCATTTAAGGTCTACAGTCAATAGGTTGGTTAATATTGTGTCATCGAGGATTGGGGTCAATTGTGTGAGTAGCTTAACAGATGGCACTGTCTGCTTCCCCGACTGATATGCAGTTTGTCTTTTCCAGTACAGGATGATGATTTACTCGTACAACATTTCCCCGCGCGTTTGTCCACGAGCATCAAGCGGGTAGCTAGGCCGTTTTGGCCAAACACGTCGTGATCAAGCACCATAACACAGATAAAGGTGCCTTCCGATGGTTGTTTGCCTTTTCAACGTTGCCGACAATGACGAAAGTAGGGAGTCAATAAGTGTGACCATTAGCGACGAAAGTATCGAATGCGCCAGGCTAACCATAGCTTTCGAAAGGGAGTTAGTTCGACCCTTTGCTGCCAAACGCGATCGCCATCTTTTTTCAGCTCAATCAATGTATTTTGAACAATTGCGGCAAGGGCCAATAGAGGTTGTTGGGTACGGCGAACTTTGGTTGGTGTGTGGGTGACGATTTTGGAAATGCCGTTAATCACAAGGTTGCATTCGGATGCTATTAGTTTCCCGAGTTCAACTCTGGCGTTGCCAGTGCTAACGTCTTCCCAGCTGCAACCAGCAGCCCTTAGACTTTCCGATGGAAGCCGTCGGAGGCCGTGCGCAGCCAGTGGTTTTAAATTCAACAACGAGTAACCGACCTCAATCCAACGACCGAGGTATCGATGGTTTTCAACTTTTACGTTATCGTTATCGTGCAAAATCGCCCTTTGCAATTTATATAATGGCTCAAAAGTGCTATCAAACCAGTTCAATTGCTGTTCGCGATTTACTATATCGTGTCCGTCTATTTCTTCAGAAAGCCCTTGGATCAGAAAATGGAGCGCTTCGTTAATCTGGCCGTCAGCCCCATATTTCTCGAAGTAGGTTTGGGTCAGCTGGTGACGAGGAACGCAGGCGGCTGTGCGTTCGGCTTCAAGGCGCCACCATTCGAGTTTGGCACGAGCGACCCCGAGATCAGAGACTGAAACAGGGATCGTGCACAGCTCGCTTTTCAAGGCGTTTATAACTGCAAGTTGGTCACGTTGAGCTTTTGTCACACCGTATAGTAGTGAGTAATAAAGATCGCTGCCCGGAAGTGGCGCAAAAGAGTCGACTTTAACCATACTTAAGGGACTAGGGCGGAAACAGCCATTCGCCGAGCTCCGTTGGGGTCCTTACTATATTGTCAGCACCCCAGGTTGCAGGTGCGTCGTCAGCGCTAAGATAGCCGTAAAGCGCGGCGACGGTAAGCATTCCCGCGGCATTCCCAGCAACAATATCTCGTTCTGCATCGCCAATATAGACGCAGTTGCCAGGTGACGTATTCAAGCGTTCGGCAGCTAGCAAGAGTTGCGCTGGATGGGGTTTTTTCTCAGGGATGGTGTCGCCGCTGATCACGATGGTAGCCCTTTTAGCTAATTCGAGTTGTTGTAACAGTGGTGTTGTGAGCCAACTTGGTTTATTCGTCACAATTCCCCACTGGATAGAGCGACTCTCCAACTCCCTAAGTATCTCGGCTACACCGACGAAGAGCCGCGTTTCGCGCGCAATGTTATCGCTGTATATCTGCAACAGACCAAGTCTAAATCGCTCAAATTCATCGCTACCCTCAGCGGCGTCGCAGCCTATCCTGCTCAATGCGAAACTACCATGCGATACATGGGGTCTAATCAGCTGAAAATCGAGCACCTCGTTGCCGTCTCGGATCCGCATTTGATTGAGTGCCCAAGCCATATCGGGTGCGGTATCGAGTAATGTTCCATCTAAGTCGAATAGTACCGTCGAGAGCGTTTGGTGCATTCTGAGAGTTTAGTTTTTTACCGTTAAATGAGTGATGAAGTTAACGCTGATATCTTTACATACAGCTGCGTGACGAGTGAGAGGGTTATACTGTATTCCGCGGTACAAGAGTGTTTCCAGTCCAGCTTGTCGTCCCCATTGTGCAAGTTCTGATGGTTTAATGAAGCTAGCGTAGTCGTGGGTTCCACGCGGAAGCAGTCTGAGTAGGTACTCTGCTCCGAATACGGCCATAGCATAAGCTTTTAGGGTACGGTTTATTGTCGAAAAAAAGATACTCCCTGAAGTGCTGAGTCGCCGTGCACACTGCTCGACCATTAGTTTTGGATCAGGTACGTGCTCGAGTAATTCCATGCACGTAATGATGTCAAATTGTTCCTCAGTGTCATCCGTTACCAGGTCTTCAACAGTCACGCATTCGTAACGTATGTCTAGATTCGAATCGTAGGCATGAAGACGCGCGACCTCGATCAGATCTCTATTCGCGTCAATTCCTGTGACCTTGGCGCCAGCGGCCGCTAAGTACTCGCTGAAGATCCCGCCGCCGCAACCGACATCTAAGATGCGAGCGCCTGCGATCTTTGTGCGTTCGGCGATAAAAGCGCCTCGGCAGGGATTGAGATCATGGAGAGGTTTACAGTCGCCGTCGAGATCCCACCAAGTTTCAGCTAGCAGTGCGAATTTTTTGAGTTCATCGGGGTTAATGTTTTTCATAGATATGGCGCAATGTACCCTGATTTATCGCACAGGCAAAAGGATAAATGTCGGCACTATGTTCCCTTCAATATTCAGAAAGCAGCGTTCCTTTTGTTTGTATGCTTGAAAGTGACTGCAGATTTCAGACATCAGTACGATATTAAAGTGCTGTAGAGTATTTTGTTGTAAATGTATCGGCAGGCACTCAATATTCTAAATTAAAATGAATAAGTTTTTGAGGATTCTCTGAAAATGGCCGACCGAGACTAATCATCCCATTTCTGCTAACTGGCATCTCTTCCCGGCGTAGAAATAACTCATTGCTTCCGTGATGAACATAAGTTCCGTTCGTGCTCTGGTCGATGATGAAGAATCTATTGCGACGACGTTCGATAGTAACGTGCTGACGAGAGGCGAGTGTTTCATCGACTGTGAGGTCAGTGGATTCACTGCGACCAACGGTGATCTGGCTGGTGTCAGTGTCCATCAATACGGTAGCATCGCGATAGGTCAACCGCATCCTTGCCGGAACAATGCTTGGCCCGGTAGAGGCACCAATGTACCCGCGCGTCACGTCTTCTTGGTGCCATAGGATTTCAAAGATGCTTATCGTCTCTTTTTTGCCTTTGATTGGTGCTCGGTCAATGAACCGGGCGCTAGAGCGTATGAACGGAGGCATCCTGTCGACCGTGCCTTTAGTTGTAACAATTTGTCCGTTTTTCGCCATTGCCATCATTCGGGCAGCAATATTGACTGCATCCCCGAAGACGTCCCCTGATTCTATTATCACAGGGCCATAGTGCAGGCCGATACGGATTGTTAATGATGTATGGTCCGCAGCTGCTTGCTCAGGAAGATCTTCGTCGAGTAGAGCACGCATCTCACAAGCGCTGATTGTCGCTTCTGCAGTGGTCGGGAAAGTGCACATGATTTCGCTGTTAAGTGATTTTATCACCGTGCCATTTCCGCGAGTGATTATGGCGGTTAGAGTATCGAGGCAGTCTGCGACCTTCAGTCGCGCGGCCACTCCGCCGAGTGTCTGGTAAAGTTTGATGCTGGCGCTGATGTCAGCAAATAAGATGGCAATGTTGGTTGTTTTAGCAGCCATCGCTTAAACCCTTTCTACTCAAGCCAGAACAAACATCGTCAAGGTCGGGGTCTTAATAAATTTCCCCCGCGACTTTATTGATATCCGCTTATTGCTACGAGGCGAGATTAATTATACATAATGTATCTGCATGTAGTCCGTATCGGCGATCTGCAAACGCGTTGCTGATTGTTCTGCAGCGGTACCAGCACTTAATTGTTCTAGAGAAATTTGGGGGAGTGGGCTGAACCTAGGTAGTTAGGATAACTGCAGTAATATTGCTGAATAGACATGTGGCTATTGAGTTCGCGCTGTCTCTTGAGGAGTCTTACCGTATTTTTCGATTAATTCAGACGATAGTGTGACCGCTGCATCAAATTCGAGCGGCGATAATAGCTCTGCTGCTCGCTCGGCCGCCGTGGTTGCTTTCGCGTTTCCAAGGTGCGCGGCGACGCTGTACCAACCGTATGCACGTTCTATGTCGCGCGGGACACCATCTCCATTTTTATAGAGATCTCCGAGTCTATATTGCGCGTCGGCAACACCATGTTTGGATGCCTTGCGATACCATTCAGCGGCCATTTCGGTATTTTTATGGACACCCTGTCCAGCGGCATACATCCGTCCAATAAAGTATTGCGCGTAGGCATGATTGGTGGTTTCGGCTAATGGTACGAATATTGATAAAGCGTTTTCATAATTGCCAGCGATGAAAGCAACTACTCCGTCGTTAAAGTCAGCCAAGGAGTTCTGACTTAACAACAATGTAAAAAAGATAGCGCTCACTTTGGATTTCATTTAAATGTTCGGCAGCGACTGTTGTACTGTCACGCATGATAAACCGATCATCAGTGCCTTATAAACTAAATTTAATGGTAAAATTGTCCATCCGAGCATAGTCAAGATTTTGTGATGGTTGCAACAGATGGTAGACAAGAAAACGCGCTTGATAGACACGGCGGTGAGACATGAAGGCTAGAACACTATATGACAAGTTGTGGGATGAACATCTTGTCGAGGAGTTTGATGACGGGACGGCACTGATATATATCGACCGGCACATCATCCATGAAGTCACGACACCGCAAGCGTTTGAGGGTTTACGCTTGGCAGGGCGCAAGCCTTGGCGGGTTGGGGCGACCAAGGCTGTCTCAGATCATAATACGCCGACAGTCGACATTCACGACATCACTGACCCGATTGCCAAGCTTCAACTTGATACTTTGTCGAGAAATTGCAGAGATTACGGCATAACACACTACGACATTGGGGATGTGCGCCGAGGGATTGTTCACGTAACGGGGCCAGAGCAAGGATGGTGTTTACCCGGAATGAGCATCGTATGCGGTGATTCGCATACTGCTACTAATGGTGCGCTTGGCGCGTTGGCATTTGGGATTGGTACCTCAGAAGTAGAACACTGCATTGCCACCCAGTGTTTAGTGCTGCGTAAAGCGAAAAATATGCTTATTCAAGTCAAAGGGGTAATGCCGTTTGGCGTGTCGGCTAAAGATTTGGTTCTCGCGATAATTGGAAAAATAGGGACCGCTGGAGCAACCGGCCACACGATCGAGTATGCCGGCGACGCAATCAGCTCGCTAAGTATAGAAGAGCGGATGACCGTATGTAATATGTCGATAGAGGCCGGTGCGCGTGCAGGTCTGGTTGCCGTCGATGACGCAACCTTGGAATATATTAAAGGTCGACCGTTTAGCCCAAGCAGCGACCATTGGAAGCGGGCATCGTTAGCGTGGCGAAATTTAGTGTCCGATCCAGGCGCTAAGTTTGATCGTGTCGTTGATATCGAGGCGGGCGATATCGAACCGCAGGTTACCTGGGGTACTTCTCCCGAAATGGTTGTTCCGGTTTCCGGGCAAGTGCCCGATCCCGATACCGCAGCAGATGAATCCCAGCGTGTTGGAATGACCAATGCGTTAAATTACATGGATCTTCAGCCCGGGACTCTAATAGAGGATATTGCAATCGACAAAGTTTTCATCGGTTCGTGTACAAATTCGCGTATTGAAGATTTACGTGCTGCGGCGAGTGTCATAAAAGGTCGTCATATGGCAGCCAATGTAAAATTGGCTTTGGTTGTGCCTGGATCTGGCTTGGTAAAAGAACAAGCTGAGCGCGAGGGTCTCGACAAATTGTTTCTAGATGCAGGGTTTGAATGGCGCGAACCAGGATGCTCGATGTGTTTAGGCATGAATCCCGATCAGTTGTCTGAGGGCGAACGGTGTGCATCGACGTCGAATCGAAATTTTGAAGGACGCCAAGGTCGAGGAGGGCGGACACATCTCGTTAGTCCAGCGATGGCCGCCGCCGCTGGGATCGCGGGACACTTCGTCGACGTGCGGGAGGTTTGAAAAGATGGAACCAGTGACAAAAGTGCATGGCATTGTGCTGCCGATTGATCGCCCGAACGTTGACACGGATGCAATCATTCCAAAACAATTTCTAAAATCGATAAAACGTTCGGGTTTTGGAGTTAACTTGTTCGATGAATGGCGCTACTTGGATCGGGGAGAGGCCGATCAGGATTGTTCGGGGCGACCTATAAATAAAGACTTTGTGCTCAATCAACCGCGCTATTATGGTGCAGAGATTTTGTTGGCAGGTATCAACTTCGGTTGTGGGTCGTCGCGGGAACACGCGCCGTGGGCGTTACGTGACTATGGTATTCGAGCGATAATCGCTCCAAGTTTCGCAGATATTTTTTATAGTAATGCCTGTAAAAACGGACTCGTTCCTGTGATGCTAGCGGAAGATATTGTCGATAAGCTGTTCAGTGAGTGCAGCGCTGAGGAGGGTTATAGCTTAACAGTTGATCTCGAAGCTCAGATCGTAACGACACCCGCCGGAGATAGTTTTCCCTTTGAATTTAACCCGGGATTGCGGCAGCGTCTATTGAATGGCCTTGATGATATTGGTGTTTCCTTAAAATCCGCTGACTCGATCCGAGCATACGAGGCGCGTCGGGCGATCGAGGTGCCTTGGCTCTTCCAAGACTGATTTTGGCTTTATAGGAACAGGGTTCATAGACTACCCAGCTCGTCGGCTGCAATTCGTAGTTTGAACTTTTGGATTTTACCTGTCGACGTCTTCGGCAATTCTCGGAAAATGATAGTTTTTGGTGCTTTGAAGTGAGCGATGTTTTCACGACAATAAGACATTAGCTCTTCAGCAGCTATAACAGGCGAAGATGGCTTTAGACTGACAAACGCGCATGGTGTCTCCCCCCACTTGTTGTCTGGTCGCGCTACGACTGCAGCTTCAAGTACGTCAGGATGTTTGTAGAGTACCTCCTCCACCTCAATTGACGAGATATTTTCTCCGCCGGAAATGATGATGTCTTTTGAGCGATCCTTCAGTTGGATGTAATTCTCTGGGTGCATAACGCCGAGGTCACCTGAGTGAAACCAACCGTCGGCTAGGGCTTCCCGGGTCGCTTTGGGATTTTTTAAGTAGCCGCGCATAACGACATTACCCTTGAACATGATTTCGCCGATCGTCTCGCCGTCCCGCGGCACCGGTTCCATTGTTTCAGGATCGAGGACGTTGAGATCTTCTAAGACATTGTAACGAACGCCTTGTCGGATTCTTTTCTCTGCTAGTTCGGCTGATGTGAGGTCATCCCAACTACTTTGGTGTGCGGTAAATACTGCGGGACCATATACCTCGGTTAGACCATAGGCATGAGTAACTTTAAATCCTTGATCAGCCATGGATTTTAATATTGCCGCTGGCGGAGCCGCACCTGCGGTCATCACGTTAACTGATTGTTTGATGTCGCGGCGGTCTTCATCGCTGGCATTAACGATGAAGTTTAGAACAATAGGTGCACCGCAAAAATGGGTAACGCCGTGAGAGTCTATTGCAGTGTAGATATCGGCAGCGGCGATCCGGCGCAAGCAAACATTAGTGCCCCCTTGCAACGCTATCGACCATGGGTAGCACCACCCGCAACAATGGAACATTGGAAGCGTCCAAAGGTAAACGGGATTTTGCTCCATCGTCCAAGCGAGTACGTTACCAATCGAATTTAGATAGGCTCCACGATGGTGCGTTACAACACCTTTAGGGTTTCCGGTGGTGCCCGAGGTGTAACAGAGTGAGATCGCTTGCCACTCGTCATCCGGGAGCGTCCACGGAAAGTGAGGATCACCGGTCGCGATGAACGCTTCGTATTCAATTTCCCCTAAGGTTTCATGACCCAGTGCCGTGTCGTCGGCAATATCGATCACGATTGGTTCGGCGGTGCATTTTTCTAATGCCGCTTTCACGACCGGTGCAAATTCGGTGTCAGTGATCAAGACTTTCGCCTCGCCATGATCGAGAATAAATGCGATGGCGTCCGCGTCGAGTCGGATATTTATTGGGTTGATCACGGCACCGCACGCAGGTATACCGAATAATGCCTCGTAGAACGCGGGGATATTTGTTGCTATTACAGCAACTGTATCGTTGAGCCCAACGCCGCGTTTGTCTAGCGCGGATGCAAGTTGGCGGCAACGGGTAAATGTTTCGGTCCAGGTAAATTGTCGTTCTCCATGTACGACGGCCAACTGATCGGGGTAGACTGATGCCGCCCGTTGGATGAAGCTCAACGGAGACAGCTGGGTGTGATTAGCCGTTACTTTGTCGAGGTCTTGTTCGTACGGGCTTAAATTTAATGTTGAGTTTTTCATTTAGATCCCTAGCGGAGTTTACTTATTATTCCAGTGAGGTCTGCGTTTTTCGATAAACGCGTCGGCTCCTTCAATGCCATCGTCCGACAAAAGGTTACAGACAAGATCGTTAGATGCGCTGCGGTAGGCAGCGTCGAGAGGTTCTTCCATTTGGCGTTGAAACGAAGCCTTACCAAGGCGAAGGGCGTATTGAGATTTGCGACTAAGCTCTAGTGCCATTTTTTCAACCGCATTATCCAAATCGGATTCTTCAACTGCATAGTTGATCAGTCCAATCGCGGCGGCGCGATCCGCATCGATGAACTCGCCCATCAATAACATCTCTAAAGCGTGTTTTCGCGCCACTGTACGTCCAATTGCAACCGCTGGGGTTGCGCAAAATAATCCATTGTTGATGCCGTTAGTGGCAAAACGTGCTGTCTTGCTTGCGATTGCGAGGTCGCAGCTTGCAACAAGCTGGCATCCAGCAGCAGTCGCGAGGCCTTGAACTTTTGCGATCACCGGCTGCGGCAGGGCGACGATGCTTTGCATTACCGAAGCGCAGTCGGCTAGTAACTTCTCGTAGTATTCTTGCCCATGGTTCGCACGCATTTGCTTCAGGTTATGACCGCTGCAAAACGCCTTACCACGGGCCGCAATTACTACCACCCGGATTTTTGGATCTGCCGCGATATCGCCGAGTGTTTTCAACAGATACCCGAGAACCTCCGCCGAGAGTGTGTTGTATTTTGATGGATCATTCAGCATAAGCTCCGTAATACCACTGTCGTTAGTGTGGATCAGAGGTAACTGGGGTTCCCGATTGATTGTGGCCATTGATCGACTCCATATGTGGCAATTTAGATGATATTTTCAAGGGCTTGGCCCGAAGGTTCAAGTAGACAGTTATTCTTGACCCTAGAATAATCAGCGGGAGCGGCTATCGTTTTCCAGCCGTCTGCTGTGATCCTTATCCCTATTGAGGGGCGATCGGCGATAGAGTAATGCGAACTTCGCCGTGGCTTTTGTGTCGCAATTTTTAACGCTGGTAGGAGTAGTTCCATGCATTTCGAGTACAACGACAAAACTCAGCAACTCTTAGCGCAGGTTCGGGAGTTTATGATTGAGCATCTTTATCCCAACGAGGCGGAGATGCTCGCGCAGATCGAGGAGGGCGATCGCTGGGCGCCTTACCCATTGCTAGAGACACTAAAAACGAGAGCCAAAGATGCTGGGCTATGGAATTTGTTTCTCCCGGAAAGTGATCGGGGAGCAGGACTGACTAACCTCGAGTACGCGCCTCTATGTGAAGAAATGGGGCGCTCGTTGCTCGCTCCCGAAGTCTTTAATTGTTCTGCCCCCGACACGGGTAATATGGAAGTTCTCGCCCGTTATGGTACCGAGGAACATAAGAAGCAGTGGCTGACTCCATTGCTTGCCGGCGAGATTCGCTCTGCTTTCGCTATGACTGAGATCGAGGTCGCCTCTTCGGATGCAACCAATATTGAAACGCGGATAGTGCGTGATGGCGATGATTACGTAATAAATGGACGCAAGTGGTGGACTTCAGGCGCTCTTGACTCACGGTGTAAGGTCTTAATCCTGATGGGTAAGACCGATCCTGATAATCCGAACCGATACGAGCAGCAATCTATGGTGTTGGTGCCGATGGATGCGCCTGGTATCAAAATAAAGCGCATGCTTCCAGTATTCGGTTTCGATGACGCGCCTCACGGGCACGCGGAAGTCCATTTCGATAACGTCCGTGTGCCCGTACCGAATATTTTACTTGGCGAAGGTCGCGGCTTTGAGATCGCGCAGGGGCGTCTTGGCCCGGGCCGGATTCACCACTGCATGCGTTTAATAGGAGCAACCGAGCGTGCCTTGGAACGCATGTGTCGGCGGACTAAAGAGAGGGTCGCTTTTGGTAAACCGGTGGCTGACCAAACGGTGACTCAAGAGCGTATTGCGGAGTCTCGTATTATGATTGAACAAGCGCGCCTGCTCACTTTAAAAGCGGCATATATGATGGATACGGTAGGCAACAAGGTCGCACGCAAGGAGATCGCGATGATTAAAGTGGTAGTACCAAACATGGCTTGCCAGATTATTGATTGGGCGATCCAAGCGTTTGGCGCAGCCGGGGTGACCACCGACTATGGCCTACCGCATGCCTACGCTAATGCGCGTTTGATTCGGATTGCCGATGGCCCTGACGAAGTGCATCGCAATCAACTTGCTCGTTTGGAACTAAGAGAGTACGACGATACTCTCAGCAAACGTGGCGGAAACGCCTTCGTTCCGCCCTTGGACGAAGACGGTGGGTTTATTGAGAAGCCGTTATTGGTTGTCTAGAAGAAACAAAGGAATCATCTATGCGCGGACTTAAAGGGAAATCGGCGATCGTTACTGGTGGCGGACGGGGTATCGGCGCCGAAATTGCTAAACGATTTGGTGCGGAGGGCGCGCGTGTTGCAATCTATGATATAGACGGTGATAACGGTGCCGCTGTGGCTCGGCAAATTGAGGAGGCTGGTGGGTACGCGCAATCGACACAGTTAGATCTGACTGATTATGGGGCTGTAGCGGTCGCCGTTAAAAAAACCCACCATACGCAGGGGTTAGATATCGTCGTCAATAATGCTGGTTGGGATAAGTTTATCCCGTTCGTAGATACTACACCTGAATTCTGGGACAAGGTCATTGATATCAACTATCGCGCGCCCTTGAATATCTTGCACACGACGCTCCCGTTCCTTATCGCTAATCAAGTGGGTCGTGTTGTGAATATTGCTTCAGACGCGGGCCGAGGCGGTTCGTCCGGAGAAGCCGTCTATTCAGGCTGCAAAGCCGGTTTGATAGCCTTGGCGAAGTCACTAGCACGCGAGCATTCTCGAAACAATATTACCTTCAACGTCGTTTGTCCCGGTGCGACAGATACCCCACTGTTTAGAGGTTTCATGGAGGAAGTAAGTAATCCGGATAAACTACGCGAAGCGTTCCGCCGCGCGGTGCCGATGGGACGGTTAGGAGAAGCCGCAGATATACCCGGCGCAGTGGTATTTTTTGCTAGCGATGATGCGGCGTACATAACCGGTCAGGTGATTAGTGTTTCTGGTGGACTCACCATGGTAGGTTAAGAAAACCCGCAAATTTCCGCGGAGTCAGAAATGAATCACACCCGTCTTTGGACTGACCGATTCGGTTTGCAGGCGGACCTTAATTATTCAGGCCGTCCAGTGCCTATGAAAATCTAGTTACTAACGACGAGATCAATTTAAAATGGATCAGCGCCGTTTTTGATTGCATACAACCTATTGTTGACTTGATTACTACTCCGAGCTGTAATGTTCCTAGCCACTATAATCAGGCAATCCGAGGTTAGAAGGGGGTTTTGATGCTCGACTTTGGGCTATTGCTGCCGTTTAGGAACCCTAAAAAATGGGCGCGGCCCTTTGCCGACATATATGCCGAGCACATTGCGTCCGCTGTCTATGCAGAGGACTTAGGTTACGACACTATATGGACCACCGAGCATCACTTCTCAGAGGACGGTTGGTCACCTAGCTTGCTTACGATTTTATCGGCGATTGCCGCGCGCACGCAGACAATTCGTATAGGTACTTTTGTAATCGTCTTGCCTTTCCACCACCCAGTTCGTGTCGCTGAAGATGCCGCTACTGTCGATATAATTTCAAATGGGCGCCTCGATTTAGGGTTTGGTCAGGGTTATTGGTTAAGCGAGTTCGCGAGTTTTAATATTTCTCGGAAACAGCGAGTGTCTCGGCTGACGGAAGGCATTGAAATAATCAGGCGGTGTTTTGAGGAAGAGAGTTTTTCTTACGATGGTAAATATTGGAAATTAAACAACATAGAACTGAGTCCGCGCCCCATTCAGCAACCAGGACCTCCGCTTTGGGTGGCCGCACAGGCCGAAAATTCTGCTCGCAGAGTGGCACGCTTGGGGCATCATCTTTCAGGTACAGGCGGTGAGGATCTTCAGCAGTACTATGATTCCGAACTGAAGAAGCTTGGGCGCCCTCTTGCGAAGCACTTGATTTCGCAATGTCGCGCCGTCTACATAGCGGAAACCCGAGAACAAGCTTGGGATGACTGTGAAGAACACCTGCATTACATGATGTCCATGTACGACAAACGGTACAAGGAGGCTGATGACATGGAAGCGGGATCCCAAATAATGTCTGCTCCCGTTATCCCGCCGGTAGGTCAGTTAAGACACGATAAAAGCGTGTCCTTTTTTCAAGCGCCACTAATAGTCGGTACTCCGGACGATGCCATCGCTGAGATTAAGCGTTACCAGGATGCAAGTCGCGTGACCCATCTAGTTATGTGGATGCATATGGCAGGGATGCCGGCTGACAAAATAAAGAGTTCGATGGCTTTATTCGCGAGAGAGGTCATGCCATGTTTTCGCTAAGCAACCAATTTACATTGATGGGAGGCGTCCATCGGTAGTGGGCGGGGGAATTTTCGCTGTACCGGATAGAAATTGCTGTCCCTTCCCCGCACTAGATCAGAATGTTTGCCATGCCTGTCACCAGGGTTGTTACGAAAGCAACGCAACAAATAAAAAAAGCCGCATCCCTGCGGCTTTGGTACCACTGCGCAACATTACCTAGCGATGTGTTTGTTTATCGCTTGGAGGGAGAACGTTGCCGCGGTAGTTCGTCGTATATATCAGTGTATGGTGACCTCGCGTAGCTGGGAGTTTGTATCATTGGAGGACGATTGTTCAATCCAGTGGTATTTCAATAGTTTATTTACTGTAGAGGCCAGCATTGGAAGATTATTCGTAATTGTAAGGTCACGAAGAATTTGGAGGTGATCTTCAATTGCCTTTCGGTACCGGCCGTCTTGAGAAGGATCATGAGCGTAACAAGAAAGCAGATATATTAAGGCAGATAACACTCCCTCCATACTCGTCGCATTCGGAAGAGCGCCTGAGTCGCTCATGTTATGAGTCTCCTTTGATCGTCGGGAAATATATCCATTTACCGTGGGGCTTTGGTTAAAGGTTTTCGGAGTGCGTGCTTAAATAATCAGCAACGCCCGAGGGGGTACTTACCATGCCGGGGTCGCCTCTTTTCCAACCTGCTGGGCACACTTGTCCGTGCTCCTCAAAGAATTTTAGTGCTTCAATTACCCGTATGAATTCGTCTACATTCCTGCCGATGGGTTCGTCGTTTACTGATTGATGGCGCACTATAAAATTTTTGTCGATCACAAAAGTCCCGCGCATTGCAGTCCCGGCGGCGTAGTATGAGTTGTTTGACGATGCGCGTAACCCGTAATTGTCTAAGATAGTCCCCTCGAGGTCGCTTGCCATAATGAATGATACGGGTCCGATACCCCCGGAATCGATTGGGGTATTCCTCCAAGCGTTGTGTGTGAAGTGCGAATCTCCAGATATCGTCACCACCTCCGTGTTTTCTTCCCGCAGGCTATCCATCCTTTTTTCAAGTGCGATGAGTTCTGAAGGGCAGACGAAAGTGAAGTCGAGCGGGTAAAAAAATAGTAGAGTGTATTTGCCTTCCGCGTGCGCACGCAGATTGAAACTATCTATGATCTCGCCGTCGCCTCGAATGGCGCTACAGGTGAAATCAGGAGCAAATTCTCCTATTAGTGGGCTACTCATCATCGTGGTTGATCCTTTAAAAAACTGAGTTTAAAAATACAGCCCATAAAGCACGCTTCGCTTTCATGTCTACAGGAGAAACATCGTTAAGTGAAAGCTCGTACTTGCGGACTAATCGGGCCAAGGTGTC
>CAYFFH010000025.1:0-17501 GCA_964342175.1 uncultured Enterobacteriaceae bacterium
AAACTCGACACTCTACTCCTGGGGTTGGCCTAATTTCGCCACCACCTCACCATGACATTTATTCGATAGAAGATCTGGCTCAATTAATCCATGATTTAAAAAATGCGAATCCTGTTGCTCGGATTCATGTCAAATTGGTAGCAGAAATTGGAGTCGGTACTGTCGCGGCCGGTGTCGCCAAAGCACACTCAGATGTTGTATTAATTTCGGGCTACGACGGGGGTACCGGGGCCTCACCAGTGACGTCCCTAAAACACGCGGGCGTGCCGTGGGAACTTGGATTAGCCGAAACACAACAGGTCCTAGTTGAGAATAATTTACGAGACCGAATTGTGGTGCAGGTTGATGGACAAATGAAAACCGGTCGCGACGTGGTCATAGCAGCACTACTCGGCGCGGAGGAGTATGGCTTTTCTACTGCACCGCTGGTCGTGATGGGTTGCGTGATGATGCGGGTCTGTCATTTGAATACCTGCCCCGTTGGCATCGCGACACAAGATCCACGTTTGCGTAAAAAATTCGCAGGAAAACCAGAATTTGTCGAAAATTTCTTTCAATTCATCGCTCAAGAGATCCGTGAGTATATGGCGGCATTGGGTTTCCAAACGATGCAAGAAATGATTGGCCGTGTGGAGGAATTAGAGGTTGCAAGCGCCATTAGTCACTGGAAGGCAAAAGGCCTCGACTTTTCTAAGATACTGCATCGCCCTGACATCGGACCAAAAGTGGCGATCCACAGAGTACGAGACCAAGACCATGGGCTTGAGTTGTCACTCGACCGCACGACCATTATACCTCTATGCCATGAGGCCTTGGAAAATGGTAAACCTGTAAACGCGATACTACCTATAAAGAATACGAACCGCACGGTCGGAACCATCCTTGGCTATGAAATTACTGAACGTTATGGTGAACGTGGTTTACCAGACGATACGATTAAACTTCACTTCAACGGCTCCGCGGGGCAGAGTTTCGGCGCTTTCGCGCCGAAAGGCGTCTCACTGACCATCGAGGGTGATGCAAACGATTATGTCGGCAAAGGCCTGTCTGGCGCCAAATTGATTGTTTACCCACCTTGCTCCGCAACTTTTATTGCAGAGGACAATATCTTGATCGGCAATGTGGCTTTATATGGAGCAACGTCGGGCGAAGCTTACTTCCGGGGAATTGCTGGGGAACGCTTTTGCGTGCGGAATAGTGGTGCACTCACCGTCGTTGAAGGGATAGGCGACCACGGTTGCGAGTATATGACCGGAGGTTGTGCAGTAATTATCGGTCCGACGGGTCGAAACTTCGCTGCCGGTATGTCCGGTGGCATGGCTTATGTTTACGATCTTCACGACACCTTGCCAAATTTATGTAATAGCGAGATGGTCGATTTAGAAAATCTATCGACCGATACGGATGACGATACCGTGGTATCTATGCTCAAACGGCATGTGCACTTCACTCAGAGTTCGGTAGCCCAAAAAATCCTTGATCAATGGAAAATCAATCGTAAGAAATTCGTCAAGGTAATTCCTAAAGATTATAAGATTGTTCTGCAGGCGATTGAAACTGCGAAACGCATTGGTATTCCGCAGGATCAGGCGATTATGGAAGCCGCGCATGGGTAAGATTACAGGATTTCTAGATCATGCTCGGGAAAAGCAACCCTACCGACCTATCGCTGAACGTATCGATGATTGGCAGCAGGTTATGCTTGGGTGGTCAAGCGACAGATTGGAGCAGCAGGCTGCGAGGTGTATGGACTGCGGGATCCCATTCTGTCACCAGAGTTGTCCGCTAGGTAATTTGATTCCCGATTGGAACGACCTTATTTACCACCAACGCTGGGAAGAAGCGATCGACAAACTACACGCGACCAATAATTTCCCAGAATTCACTGGCACTCTATGTCCAGCACCATGTGAAGGATCATGCGTACTTGGCATCAATGACGACCCTGTGACAATTAAGGCTGTAGAGTTAAGCATCATAAATCATGCCTTTGATCAGGGATGGGTTAGAGCACTGCCGCCCAAGATAGAAACCGGGAAACGAGTCGCTATCATCGGTTCCGGCCCCGCAGGCTTAGCCGCTGCTCAGCAACTACGTCGTGCCGGTCATAGCGTAGTTGTATTCGAACGGGCGGACCGCATCGGTGGGTTGCTGCGTTACGGCATCCCAGAATTTAAGATGGAAAAATGGGTCCTCGAACGTCGCTTGCAACAGATGACCGATGAGGGAATCGAGTTTAGGGTGAATATAAATATAGGGATTGATATAGAGTTACAGACTTTATGCGAGGAATACGACGCGGTAGCGCTTACTAGCGGCGCCACCCAACCACGGGACCTAAAAATCCCTGGTAGAGAACTTGGCGGAGTATACTTCGCCATGGACTTTCTGACGGCACAGAATCGGATCTGTGAAGGCGACGAACTCCACGACAGTAAGCTGATTTCTGCGGATAACAAACATGTGATCATAATCGGCGGCGGCGACACTGGCGCAGATTGCCTCGGGACCTCACATCGTCATAAGGCAAAATCTATTCATCAGTTAGAGATCATGCCACACCCACCTGGCATACGAGGGCCAAATAATCCATGGCCCGAGTGGCCACATATCTACCGTATCGCGTCCGCTCACGAAGAGGGTGGTGAACGAGTGTATTCTGTTTCAAGCAAGCGATTCATTGATGACGGCACAGGTCAAATACATTCGCTAGAGGTGACCGAAGTCGAAACAAAAATCGTTGATGGAAGGCCTAGTTTTATAGAAATTCCGGGCTCAGTACGAGAGTTA
The DNA here is from genome assembly GCA_964342175.1 of uncultured Enterobacteriaceae bacterium. Taxonomy (GTDB): domain Bacteria; phylum Pseudomonadota; class Gammaproteobacteria; genus UBA11873. The sequence goes on from CAYFFH010000025.1 coordinate 2,791, forward strand.
CGGTGCGACCTTGCGCTCATCGCGATGGGATTTACCGGCCCTGAAAAATCATGTTTGCTAGAATCCCCAAAACTAAAGTTGAGCGCGGATGGTAATGTCTGGCGGGATGAGAATTGGATGACCTCCGAAGACGGAATATTCGCTGCAGGCGATGTACAACGTGGCCAGTCGCTCATTGTATGGGCGATAGCCGATGGGCGGTCGGCTGCTCGTGGGATTGACAAATATTTAATGGGGGATTCTGACCTCCCTGCCCCACTCGCTTGATTTCTCTTGCAATATCCGGCTACATATTCGATATAGACAGCGTAGATAAACCAACCTGATTTACGCCATAGTGTCACAGAAAAGTCGCTTTTTACGGGCATTAAATCGACAACCAGTCGACAAAACACCCGTGTGGATCATGCGCCAAGCTGGAAGATACTTACCGGAGTACCGTGTCAGTCGAAAACGGGCCGGCGATTTTCTGACGTTATGCAAAACCCCAGAACTCGCGTGCGAAGTGACCCTACAACCACTTGCGCGATACCCACTCGACGCTGCAATTGTTTTTTCTGATATTTTGACTCTACCCGATGCCATGGGTCTCGGGCTCTCCGTCGTTGAGGGGGTTGGTCCACGGTTTTCCAACCCTATTCGGACCTCAACCGACATATTTCGCCTTGGGATCCCAGATCCGGATATAGATTTATCTTACGTCGGTAATGCCATTCGACTTATAAAACGAGAATTAAATAATAAAATTCCTCTTATTGGCTTCTGTGGGAGCCCATGGACTGTCGCGACCTACATGATCGAGGGTAAAAGTAACCACGATTTTACACTGGTCAAGCGGATGCTCTACGACGAACCAAAGCTCTTTCACCAATTACTCGAACTACTCGCAGAATCTAGTTGTCGGTACCTGCTAGCGCAGATCGAGGCCGGCGCTGATACCGTTATGATTTTCGACACCTGGGGTGGCGTTTTAAGCACACCGGCTTACCATGAATTTTCTCTTCGGTATTTGAAGCAGATCGTAACCGGCATCGACGATGTCGTTCCTACAATCGTATTTACTAAAGGTGGTGGACAGTGGTTAGATTCAATCGCGGACACTGGATGCTCGGCCGTCGGTCTCGATTGGACAACCGATGTCGCCAAAGCAAGAAACCAAATAGGTGGTCGCGTAGCATTGCAGGGTAATATGGACCCTGCGGTGCTCCGTTCCGACCCAATGACAATAGTCAACGAGGCCAATGCCATCGTTGAGGCATTTGGGCCTCATACCGGTCACGTTTTCAATCTCGGACACGGGATAACACCCGACATCGACCCCGATAATGTCGCTGTGCTTATCGACGCAGTCCATTCGCGCAGCGCAACACTACTATGTAATTCCTGAATATGGATCACGAGGATAAGAAAAGTTGTCTACCACCCGCCGTGATCCTGGCCTCCAAGGGATTCTGTATGGGAGCGGCCGACATCGTACCAGGTGTCTCTGGGGGAACTATGGCTTTTATTCTCGGGATCTATACACGCCTAATCGACGCAATAAATTCCTTCGACACTACGTGGGTTTGTACCTTACTTAATTTAGATTTTCGAAGCGCAGTAACACGGCCTCACTTCCAATTCTTGGTACCACTAGGGGTAGGGCTTCTTGGTGCTGTAGTTTTTTTTACCCAGGTTGTACCGATCCCGAGCTTACTAAAAACATATCCAGAGTATATATATAGCCTATTCTTCGGGTTAATTATCGGTTCAATATTAATCCTCTTCATCGATATCGGCTGGAAATCGCTAACCGACTGGTTATATGTCATAGTTGGCACAGCACTAGGCGGGTTCGTGGTGACCACCGTACCCGCACAAACTCCCGATGAGTGGTGGTTTGTTATGGTGAGTGGAGCTATCGCTATTTGCGCTATGTTACTACCAGGGATATCAGGGTCATTTATACTTCTTATCCTTGGCAAATATGCCTATGTTCTCGAGGGGATAGGTAACTTAAACCTGGCCATCATCATCCCTTTCATTTTTGGCGCTGGAGTTGGTTTAATCGTATTTACCCGCCTGCTTTCTTGGTTACTTCATCGCTTCGAACGCCCGATGCTCTTGATCATAGGCGGTTTTCTAATCGCATCACTGTGGATCATTTGGCCATTCCAACAACGCCAATACGCCTCAATAGGCGGTACGCTACGACTGGTCGAATCAAGCCCAGTTGCACCACCGTGGGACACAATAACAATCGAAGCATTACTATTAGGCCTCGTCGGGATTACGATCGTTTTGCTTGCCGGCCAGCTCGCTAAGACGAAAACTAATACACAAGAACGCTAATCGAACCGAACCTCGCCCATTCATTTTATTTACTCGCCACGTGTAACCGCTTAAAACTTCACTAAAACAATTAGCCGACAAGCTCTCAAATTTTTCTCGTAGAGGATATAGTCAGGAATTTTAGCGAGCACATACCAAATGTCACGAATGCTCATTATTATCGGTTCGATAAAAACTACTCAAACCACAGATAACGAGCAACATAAGGCAAAAACTAATAGTTATCGTTGCGCCATGCTTTGCAGCGGGAGTAGAGCCGTTCCGCGGTATGACTTCTCCACTAACGACATCGCTAACAAACTGTCTTGATTCGGCCACGACTTTGCCGCGATCATTTATGATTGCCGAAATACCTGTATTTGTTGCACGCAATAAGTACCGCTCTGTTTCTAACGCACGCATCCGCGCGATCTGCAAGTGCTGGTGGGGCGCATCGGAGTCACCAAACCACGCGTCGTTACTAACGTTTACTAGAATCTGAGCGTCAGGAAGCGCGCGCGCTACTTCATCTGCGTAGGCGTCTTCATAGCAAATTGTCACACCAATTGCGTGATTGTTTACTGACATTAACGGTTGCTCATACCCACCTGAGCTAAAATCAGACATGGGAATTTGTAAAAATGTTGTCAACGGGCGAATCCATTTATCTAGCGGTAGGTACTCACCGAACGGGACGAGATGACGCTTATCGTAACGTCCCGATTCCAAGCCCAACTGAACAACGCTGTTAAAGTACCCGTTTTTGCCTGTCCTCTCACCACTAGGCATACCGACGAGTAGCGATGTGCCGCTGTCCAGAGCACGATCGGTCAGTGCGTTTAGGGTCTCCTTAACTTCGTCGGGGAACGCCGGGATCGCTGTCTCGGGCCATATGATCATCGACTTTCCCCAGTGGGAGTCTGAAAGTTTCATATATAAGTCGATGCTAGGTTTTCTGTAGGCGAGGTTCCACTTAACAGCCTGTGGAATCGCGCCTTGTATCAACGCTACTGACATTGGATCCCCTGCCACATCGGTCCAACGGACGTTATCGAGGACCAGAACTCCGATGACAATACTGCTAAGAACCGCAAACCCACTCGTTCGCCAACGTCTCTGGGCTCGTAGTAATACCACAACCGCTGCCGCCACTAACGCTGTTATGTAACCGACCCCATAGACTCCGATAACCGGCGCAAAAATCGACAACGGTGAATCAATTTGTGAATAGCCAACTAGAAGCCATGGAAATCCAGTAAACAGCCATCCACGCAACATTTCCGTCGCCGCCCAAGCTGCTGGGTATAAGCATATGATACGTAGAAATTTGTTTCCCGCGGGCAACTTCACCGCGAGATAACCGCAGAGAGCTGGAAAGCAAGATAGGATCAAAACAAACGCGGCGGTGACCGCTGCAGAAAATGCATAAATCGGCAGACCAAATTGATGAATGCTAATTTGAACCCACCCCACGCCGCAACCAAACATTCCCAAACCAAAGATAAAACCTATTGCAGCCGCTAAGTTAGGTTCAGCGTCGTGCCAAAACCAAAACAATGCGGTGAGACAAAAAATTGCTAGCACAGGGTAGTCATATGGAGAATACGCCCACGGTAACGCAGCGCCAGCTAACAAAGCCGCGCTTAGGACGAGGATACTATCGCGCATTTCTGTTCAGGAGACTAGAATCTGCGGCTGCCCCACTCAACATTAGAGACCTAGTAGGAAGCACAATCACCGTAACTGGTTATATCGCATTCTGCACATCGGCACCGACCCTGCAGTAACATAGATTTCGTATTGATTTTCCGCGATGTCGATTAATTCTAGAGCTGCCTAACCAGTTTCAACGCCGTCTGATATTTTTATTACGCGCATTAGACGGATCCGCCTTCTATCGGCTCGTAGTATTTTAAATTCATACTGGTTAACCTCAATTTTTTCACCTCTCCTAGGTACGTAACTAAAGGCGCCAGTGACAATACCACCAATCGTGTCATACGATTTTTCGTCAATGCTTGATCCGAAAAATTCGTTAAATTCGTCGATTGGGGTATGTGCTTTCACTGTAAATCTGTTGCCCTGGTGTTTTCGAATTAGTTCTTCGTCTTCGATATCGTGTTCATCGTCAATCTCTCCGACGATTTGCTCGATAACATCTTCGATGCTAACAAGGCCATCTATTTCACCATACTCATCGATCACTATGGCGAGGTGATTTCGGCTGGTCCGGAATTCACGCAACAATATATTGAGACGTTTACTTTCTGGAACGAAAACTGCAGGTCGGATAATGTCCTTTATATTGAACTGCTGTTGTGGATCGATCGCGAGCGAAAGAAGATCTTTTGCAAGCAAAATCCCCAAAACTTTCTCATGCTTTTCATCCAAAACCGGGAATCGTGAGTGGCCGGATTCGACGATTTCTGGAAGTATGTCTCTGGGGCTAGCATTCTCGACGACAAAAATCATCTGTGACCTCGCCACCATAATATCTCCGACTTTTAGTTCAGAAACGAGCAAGGCTCCCTCCATCATCGCTACTGTTCCTATGTCTATAAGATGTTTACTCTCTGCTTCCTCCAGTTGTTCTATAAGGTATTGCCGATCAATTGGACCGGCAGTAAAAAAGCTTCGCACACGACGCCACCAGTTAAAAAGCAATCTCAACTGTTTCGATCTTAGGTATTTTGGGCTCATAAGTATGGATCAGGGTAACGCAGATCGCGCAATAACTCTCGCTCGAGCTGCTCCATTTTTTCCGCGTCTATCGGATCAACATGGTTATAGCCGAGCAAGTGCAAGGTACCGTGGATAATCAGGTGTGCCCAGTGAGCGTTAGCGATTTTGCCATCGCGTCGCGCTTCCATGTTAACCACGGGGGCACAGATAATAACGTCTCCAAGCAGCGGTGGGGAAATCTCCAAATCATCTATACAAAACGCAAGTACATTGGTGGGCCCTGTACTTTCCCGCCATCTCTCATTCAATTCCGTACCTTCCTCAATACCGACTACACGGACGGTCATTGCCATTTCCTCAGCGCGCAAACATAGTGCGTGCTCCGCCCATCTACGAATATCCTCGAGACTAGGAACCTCATCGGATTTGGTAGCGATTTGTATATTAACGCTCATATTTAAAGCGCCGTGCAATTCAATTAGTGCTACTTACATTATTCTCATAAGCTTCGTAAGCGTCCAGAATACGTCCAACGAGGTGATGTCGAACAACGTCTTTAGTTCCAAAAAACGTGAAACTTATTCCATCGACACCCTTTACGATATCCATAACATGACGTAGGCCAGACGGCTTACCGCGCGGCAAATCGACTTGGGTTACATCGCCCGTGACAACTGCTTTTGAACCGAACCCGATGCGGGTTAAAAACATCTTCATTTGTTCAATCGTAGTGTTTTGAGCTTCATCAAGGATTATGAACGACTCGTTGAGTGTCCTTCCCCTCATAAATGCCATTGGTGCCACTTCGATGATATTACGATCGATAAGTTTCGCAACACGCTCAAAACCCAACATTTCGTAGAGCGCGTCATACAATGGCCGTAAATATGGATCTACCTTCTGAGCCATGTCACCTGGTAGAAATCCCAAGCGCTCGCCAGCTTCAACGGCGGGACGCACGAGACAAAGACGCCGAACCTGATCGCTTTCGAGCGCGGCGACCGCACAAGCGACAGCCAAGTAAGTCTTTCCGGTACCCGCCGGACCAATCCCAAAATTAACATCGTGCTGGCGAACATTTTGTATATACACACGTTGATTTACACCTCGCGCCGTAATTGTTCGACGCTTTGTGCGTACGTAGAGAGCTTCGTTATCAGCATTTTCTGTCATATGATCAAGTTCGGAAGCTTGTAGCTGTAGGTGTATGTCCGTGATCACAAGCGACTTTCGATCAGTTAAATCATATAAGACTCGAACAATCCGCTCCGCCAACGCAACTTCCCGAGGACCGCCCACCACATTAAACTCGTTACCGCGATGATTAATATCGATCCCAAGGCGTCGTTCAATCAGTCGAATATGTTCATCAAACTGGCCACATAGATTCGCCAGACGGTTATTTTCGAATGGATCTAGAAGGAACGTTGACTTAACCGAGGCAACCACAGCTACTCGACGTTAAGAAGTTCGCCGCGTAGAGAATTTGGCAGTACGCTGCTTATAGTGACATCGATAAATTTACCGATCAGTGAACCTGGACCCGTAAAATTTACAACGCGATTATTTTCGGTTCGGCCCGACAATTCCGTGATGTCCTTTTTTGCATTCCCTGTGACCAATACGCGCTGCGTAGTGTTCAGCATGCTGGCACTTTTTGCATCTCCTAGCTCGTTTATTTTACGCTGCAGAATTTTGAGTCGATGTTTCTTCTCCTCAAGACAGACATCGTCACGCAAAGCGGCGGCTGGAGTGCCTGGACGCGCGCTATATATAAAGCTGAAAGAATGATCAAAACCAACTTTGTCGATCAATGCCATTGTTGCCGCAAAATCTTCATCGGTTTCCCCCGGGAATCCTACGATAAAATCAGACGATATCGACACATCCGGCCGAGCCTTACGCAAATTTCGAATTTTGGCCAGATATTCTAAGGTCGTGTGACCTCTTTTCATCATAGCAAGTATCCGATCTGAGCCACTTTGTACTGGTAAATGTACGTGACTTACAAGTTCTCGCACGTCTGCGTAAACATCAATTAGACGTTGGCTAAATTCTACCGGGTGGGAAGTCGTATAACGAATTCGATCTAAATCCTTTATCGCCGCGACGTACCGGATCAACGTCGCTAGGTCTGCAATTCTTCCGTCGTGCATTTGCCCCCGATAAGCGTTTACATTTTGGCCTAGTAGGGTGATCTCGCGCACCCCATGTTCGCTTAAAGTGAAAACTTCCGCTAACACGTCGTCGAGCGGGCGGGAGAATTCTTCTCCGCGAGTGTAGGGGACAACACAGAAGCTACAGTATTTGCTGCAACCCTCCATTATTGATACGGAAGCGCTCGGGCCGTCCGCTTTCGCTAGCGGGAGACGATCAAATTTTTCAATCTCCGGGAACGATACATCGATAACAGGAGTTTTGTTCTCAACCACCTGATCGACCAAGTACGGCAGTCGATGCAAAGTTTGTGGTCCAAATATAATATCAACGTACGGGGCCCTATCCCATATAAGTTCACCCTCTTGGCTCGCGACACATCCGCCCACACCAATCAAAACGTTTGGGTTTTTGTCCTTAAGCATCCGTAAACGTCCAAGTTCAGAGAATAATTTTTCTTGTGCCTTCTCGCGAATCGAGCATGTATTTATCAAAAGTAAGTTCGCGTCTTGGGGGTCCGTGACCCGTTGAAAGCCGCCCATTTTTGTCATGATCTGAACCATTTGCTGAGAGTCATAATCATTCATTTGACACCCGAATGTCTTAATATATAGGCGGTTTATAGGGATATCGGGCATTGGCTATTCGTTCTATTCGTTGGAAGCGCGCGGTATATTACCACCGAGAAGACACAGAAACCCACTTTAGAGGCGTAACCTTAAACTATGCAAATTAGCTCTAGGTGCGGACGCGCGCAGACCATACGTAGATTAGAAGAAACAGTGCGATATAGAGTTCTTGCGACTCTTTCAGGTTAACCGCCAAGAAGTCCCAGTCTAAATTCCACCACGTTTTAACTCTCTCGATTAACCGGACACCAAGGACAAATGCAGCAGCCGGAATACAGACCCGAGTTGGTGTGATAAAAAAAAGAAAATGCCTTATCGGCGTCGCACGGACAAGATCGCCTGAATGCCGAAGCGGCAAAATCAAACCCCCAATGACAATAGCTAACGTAAGGATCGACTTAACCACCCGACCAAAGTGAATATTGAAGTTATGGAAATTCGTTTCGCCTTGGCGGTTATTCTCAGCAAAATATTCGGGGGAATCCCAACCTATCCAATGTTGTCCCCAACTCAGTTCTTCACCTGCAAAGCCGAGGCAGACGAGCGCGACGCCAAAAAACCACATGGAATACATCGACTCCACGCATTTAAACAATTTAAGTCCAACCCGGAACGAAATAATGGTAGCGAAAATTAATAAAATCGCAGTCGCGTTCTCAATCAAGCCTGCTTCAGATTCGATCCACCTAGAGAAAAACTTACCTTCGTTATCTAACTGCCATGCACCCAATTGGATCAGCAGAGGTATCGGAATACACCACAACCATGCCACTCTGGGTAAATCACGCATCTTTACCGTAGTCACCTGCACTTACCTGGATGTTGTCGATCAATCGAGCGCTGCCTAACCAAGCAGCTGTAAGTATCGACAACTCCCGATCCTGAGTAGTTGCCTCTGCGAGATCTAATGAGCGCCGAATACTAAAGTATTCCGGCTTAAAACCGGACTCTTGTAAATGCGCGAAACAGCTTGATTCTATTTTTCTAAAATCTGCATTAGGGATACAGGCGTCAACAGCAGCTTTTTGCAAAGTCTGATAGATAATTGGGGCAACTGTACGCTCGTCTGTGCTCAAATAACTATTCCTCGAACTCATTGCCAAACCATCAGCTTCGCGGATGATCGACTTCCCAATAATTTCTACTGGAATGCGCAAATCATCCACCATTCGCCGGATCACCATCAATTGCTGAAGATCTTTCTCTCCGAACAGAGCGTAGTCAGGCTGCACGCTAAAAAATAGTTTCGTAACTACCGTAGCAACACCAGTGAAATGTCCGGGACGATACTTGCCACAAAGAATATTAGATAAGCTTGGTACAGTAACCCTCGTATCTTCCTCCATTCCTGCCGGATAAAGCTCGTGTAAATTGGGCACAAACAATGCATCCAGCCCGATCCGAAGGAGCTTGTCTTGATCCGCTTGCAGGGTGCTAGGGTATGCCGTGTAATCCTCACCTTTCCCAAATTGGATTGGGTTGACAAAGATACTAGCTACGGTTCTATCGGCCAAATCCCGAGCATGTTTTAAAAGCGAAATGTGGCCGTCATGAAGATTCCCCATCGTCGGAACAAACGCAACCCTCTCTCCATTACGTCGCCATCGTGCAACGATTTCTCGAAGCTTCGCAGTGTTAAAAACAGTATTCATGATCGTTAGTATATTTTTACCGTATAAAGGCTTGTAGCGGGCTTTCGAACTTGCAAATGTAAATCAAACATATTTTATAGTGAAAACGTTGCGGTAGGTCTAAAAAGCACCAGTCCTCAAGCGAAGGCCGATAAAACAACCTCAACCAATAAACTAATTTTCTGGAAGCCGAGTCAAAGATTGACTCTGCATTTGGGCCGCGATATCGCTTACGCATTGCCCACTGGGAAGTATTAGATCAGGGGCAATTTCCGATAAAGGAACTACAACAAAAGGTCGTTCTGTCAAACCCTCATGGGGAATCCGAAGCGTCTCGGTATCTATAGATTCCGTCCCAAACAATAAAATATCAAGATCGAGCGTCCGCGGACCCCAGCGTTTAACAGACCGAACCCTACCGTGATCGCGCTCAATCCCTTGCAGACGAGTAAGTAATTGAAAGCTATTGTGGAACGTACTAATCATTGCTACAGCGTTCACATAATTCGGTTGATCCGAAGGACCCATCGGCGGACTCAAATAAAGCGATGAAGTTTTTTCAAGCGAAATGTCGGCTGCTTGCGAAATTGCCTTAATTGCAGAACGGACTTGGAAAAGTGGGTCACAAAGATTACTTCCAATGCCGATAAACGCACGATTACTATTTGATGGCACTTCTATTCCTGTGTTCTTTTCCGTTTAGTTCGCGAACGTCTACTGTTACCCGGTAACGCTCGCAATTCAGCGATCATCCTTTCGCGATCTACTCCGTCCAGTTCTTGCAACTTCGTCCACCAATCCCCAAGTTCCATTAAAGGTTCTCCAGCCTGTGCGCGCAACAGAAAGAAATCGTATGCGGCGCGAAACCGCACATGCGCGAGAAGTTTTTCGACATGCTTTCTTGTACGTTTTGATAGCCGTGCCTGAAAATGCCATATCTCTCTCACGGTTGTAGTGAAACGCCGAGGTATCGCGACTATTTTTATCTGCTCAGAAAATACTTCATCGCTTGCCAAGCGGAAAGCTTCGGATTCCGGTATCTCGTCGACCATCAAACGGGCTCGTCGCTTAACCATGGCACCCCATAGAATTGCTGCAAATATAAACGCTGGATTTACCGATTGTGACTGTTTTAATCTCTGATCGGTGTTACGTAAGGCCGCCACTACGAGTTTGTAGGCATGTTTATCCGCACTAAAACTTTGATCTGCTAGCGGGTATAAATGTCCAAACAATCCATGCCTGCAAAGAGCTTTGAACGCCTCTAGCCCATGTCCAGAGTGAAAAAGCTTTAGCGACTCGTCAAATAAACGTGCGGGCGCAATTTCACTTAGCAGCATGCCGTAGCGACTGAATGCTTCCTGCGTAGCCCCATCAATCTGTAATTCGAGTTTTGTCGCAAAACGGATGGCACGTAGCATCCGAACAGGATCTTCGTGGTAGCGCACTGCCGGATCCCCGATAAGCCTCAGTTTGCGTCGCCGAATATCTTCTACTCCACCGACGTAATCGACTATAGAGTAGTCATCAATATTGTAGTACAGCGCGTTAACTGTAAAATCACGGCGCCACACATCTTCATCAATATCGCCGTAAACATTATCCCGAAGGATCCGTCCAGTGTCTGCTATTGACGCACCATCCTCTTCGCCGTCGTGCCCTGCCCGAAAGGTAGCGACTTCAATCACTTCTCGCCCGAATCGAACGTGGGCTAGTCTGAAACGACGGCCGATTAGACGGCTATTGCGAAATAGCTGCAGGATTTGTTCCGGACGTGCGTCTGTAGCGACATCGAAATCTTTCGGTTCACGCTCAAGTAAGATGTCGCGAACGGCGCCGCCAACCAAGAATGCTTTGTAACCAGCACGGTCAAGTCTATTAAGAACTTTGAGAGCATTCTCAGAGATCTGCTTACGGGAAACCGAATGTTGGCCGCGTTTATAAATTATTGGGGTCGACATCAAAAGCTTTTATTTTCATCGCCCACCGCGACGCCCGGCCTAAACGTGTTCGCGCATTGTATAAATTGCCAAAGAAACTCAATTGGTGTCCGGTTGTTGGAGCCGTATTGGCGATTATAATAACATCTCTTGAAACACGCTCCCTTCGTCTAGTGGCCTAGGACGTCGGCCTCTCACGCCGAAAACAGGGGTTCAAGTCCCCTAGGGAGCGCCAATCAGACTAGCAAATGTGTCGCACACGTCGAGATTGCTGATTTTTAGATTTTACTCTGATAAAGGTGTTCTCGCGAGGCTCATAAAACGCGACAATACGACTATGTCGCAGTCGAATCCTAATACTGGATCTCCAGCATCGATCTTTCGCCTGTTGGGGGCTATTTTGTATGACGCTATTGCAGTCGCTGCGATCTGGTTTTTTGCAGCATTCATCGTTGTGATATTACGCCGCGGTGAAGCCGTTAGCGCTGGTAATATATTTTTTATGGCCTACCTGCTAGTGGTCTCCTTTGCATATTTTGGATTCTGTTGGACGCGAAGCGGTCAAACACTCGGAATGAGTTCATGGAAAATTAGATTGGTAGATAGTAAAACAAGGCAATCGGTTGGATGGGCATGTGCTGCAAAAAGATGTGCAGCCGCAATGGTGTCACTTGGAGCATTGGGAATCGGATTTATCTGGATGATATTCGACCACGATTCACGCACTGTGCACGATCGAATCTCCGGCTCACACATACAAAGACAATGAAAACCCGGCGTACCCGGGAATTTTAAGCCGTGCGGCTCAAAAGAATGATACCTATAACGCCCATCACGAGCGCCGGGCCGCCTGCGCTAAGCGATGGCGCGATTTCATAGACAACACCTAGATGGCCCGAAGCCTGGTTCAACAAATGGAAACCGAGACCAATCAACCCACCAACCAATACCCGTTGCCCAACGCTAGTCGCTCGATCCGCGCGAAAGACCATCGGCACAGCGAGAAACACCATAACCGCGCTTGCAAAAGGATAGGTCAATTTAACCCATAGGACATGCTCATAACGTTCGGCTGTTTGCCCATTGTTATTCAAAAATCGGATGTATTTGATTAAGGTCCATACCGATAGTGAATCCGGTTGGATAGCAATCATCGCCACCAAATCCGGTCTCAATAGTGAATCCCAAACAGCACGGTCGATAAACCGCTTCTCAACCCCATCGTCGGAGAGGATTGTTTGCGATATTTCCTCTAATATCCATTGATCGTCTATATAATTCGCGTATTGAGCGTGGGTGCTCATACGTAGTTCACTCTGCGCATCAAATTCGTAAATAAAAATATCCTTGATTTTATTTCCAGGGAGAACCTCCCGAATGTTGATGTAGCTATCTCCATCACGCACCCAAAATCCATTCTGTGTTTTCAGAGCAATGCGGTCGTTAATAGCCATTGAGCGGTATTGGCGGGCGTATGACTCTGCCGGGGGCGCAAGCAACTCGCCAACGCATACAGCCACCCCGACGAACATCACACCCGCCTTCATCACTGACACAACAACCCTCAACTTCGAGACACCGGCGCAACGTATGACGGTGATCTCTCCATCGCGCATCATCCCACCGAGGCCCAGTAATGAGCCAATTAATGCCGCCATTGGAAATAATTCATAGGCTAGTGATGGAGCACTCAATAAGACGTAAACAATAACTTGGCCGATGCCATAGGAGCCCCTCCCAACCTCCTCTAATTCGTCGATGAGTGCAAAAAAAGTAAAAATACCCAAAAGTGCGAGTAGCACGGTCACCGTCGAAGCAACTACATTAGTTGCAATGTATCGATTGATTATCCTCACAGGATGCTAAACTCCTGACCGATGTTTTTGCGCCCCTGGATGCAAACGAATACACTTTCCCGGCGGGCACTACCAGTCTCACGAATAATGTCGGTAATGGAAATAAAAGATATTCTCACTCCCAAGACAATGAGGTGAACGATGGAAGTCTCAATCAAACACGGTCCGCCTAGCAAGATCAAGTCGGCGTGCATTGTCGCAGCCGTATACAACGGTAAAACCCTCGGAGACTGCGCAGCAGCCCTAGACCGCCCCAGTCGAGGCGGATTGAGTCGATTGTTAAAACGTGGCGACATCCGCGGGCGAGTTGCTGAGGTGCTCACAGTACCCCATATACCAGGTGTGCAGGCCGAAAGGGTATTTTTGATTGGCGCGGGGAAAAGGACTGGAATCACTGCGGCAGAATACGTGAAGCTGGCCCGAAAAGCAGCAGCAGCCGTGATCGGCGCCGGGCTTAAGAATGCAATGACCTCCTTAACCGAAGTTATAGTCACGGAGCGTGACGATAAATGGAAAATCCAACAACAAATTTTGGCCTTTGAGGCTGCAGCCTATCGATTTGATTTATTTAAGACGCAGACTAAGACTAAAGCTGCCCGCTTCACTCGTCTGAGTTTTTTGATAACAGCAGAACACACACACGAATCCGTATCGGACGAAGTTGGCATTGGTAGCAGTCTAGTCAATGGTCTCAAGCTGACGAAAGACCTCGCAAATTCCCCGGCTAACCACTGCACGCCGACTCACTTAGCGGACCAGGCAAAGTCTTTGGGTAAAAAATTTAAATCGCTTAGTGTTGATGTGCTTGATGAGGTCGCCATGGAGAAACTCGGCATGGGTTCATTGCTATCAGTTTCACGTGGCAGTAACCAACCAGCTAAACTAATTACAATAAAGCATAACGGGGGGGTAAAAAACGCGAAACCTATTGTACTCGTTGGCAAAGGGGTAACCTTTGACTCTGGTGGGATTTCTCTGAAGCCGGGCGCCGCAATGGACGAAATGAAATACGACATGTGTGGTGCAGCGACTGTGTTAGGAGTGCTGTCAACAATTGCCGAAGCCGAGTTACCAATAAACGTCGTAGGGATCATTCCTGCCACCGAGAATCTGCCCGACGGTAAAGCTACTAAGCCGGGTGATATCGTAACAAGCATGTCCGGTCAAACCATCGAAGTCTTAAATACCGACGCAGAGGGGCGGCTGATCTTGTGTGACGCATTAACCTATTGTGAGCGTTTCAAACCCGATGTGGTTATCGACATCGCGACATTAACCGGCGCCTGCATCATTGCACTCGGCCATGTTACAAGCGCGCTGATGAGTAATAACGATGAATTAGCCGAAGATTTGCTCGCGGCAGGGGAAACTAGCGGAGACCTCGCCTGGCGTCTACCGTTATGGGATGAATATCAACAACTTATTGATAGTCCATTTGCAGACATCGCGAATGTCGGCGGTCGGGCTGCCGGTAGTATCACAGCCGCCTGCTTCCTTGCCCGTTTC
>CAYFFH010000026.1:0-17396 GCA_964342175.1 uncultured Enterobacteriaceae bacterium
TTTCATGATGCGGCCTAATTCGCCGCCGTCTTGCAATGCAGCCAAGACAAATATTTCGCTTGAGATATAGGAGTCGTTACGTTGCTGCGCGAGTTTGTCTGTCAAATTTAGTACTCGCACAAGTTCATTAGAGGGGTGGACGTCACCCTCCGCCCCCTCAACTTTCGCCAGACGTTCCATTGTTTGTCCGAGTTTAGAGCGTAAACCGGTAACGTTAGCCCCCGCATTTAGTAGTAAGTGGCTGACCGTGCTCCCTTCGGCGTTTAGCATCGCGCTGAGTAGATGGGTTGGTTCAATAAATTGATGATCCATACCCAACGCCATACTTTGGGCATTAGCTAACGCCTGTTGAAATTTGTTTGTCAGTCTGTCCGCGCGCATCGCAAGATCCTATTCACAAAGATTCGACATATAGAACAGATGGGGACTTTGATAGTGTGAATCAAGCACGCCAAGCTAAATTATGGGATTGACACTACTTGGCTGTCATTATTAGGAGAAAACACTGCTTGATAACTGCTCATACCTAAATGCATTACTAAGATAACGGGTTGCGTGTTTAATCATAGTGTTAAGCCGTATTCGACGTTCCAGAGTCGATCCATGCAATTGTTGCCATCCGTCCGGTTACACCATCTCTGCGATGAGAGTAAAACCGGTCGGGTTCTGAAAATGTGCAGCCGTCATAGCACGCAACATCAGTGACACCGAGGCTATTTAAGCGCATCTCGGCGATCGCATAAAGGTCTGCATGCCATTGCCTTTTGTTAAAGAAAAATGCCCTCTCAAATGCTACGTCATCGTATATAAATCTGCGCCGGAATGACGGATCTACGGTATAGGCCTTCCGGCTAATTCCGGGACCGAGCCAAGCGATCAATCTCCTCGTTGGTGTCGAAAACTTTCTTAAACTAGATTCGACAACTCCGCAGAGCAACCCTCTCCATCCCGCATGGACCACCGCGACCTCGGTCGCATGTTGGTCACAGATCACGATTGGTAGGCAATCTGCAGTCAAAATACCGCAAACGTGGTTAGGAAGGTGTGTATATATTGCATCAGCATCGATTTCGAATGAGGATTTTAAGTCGGTCACATCGACAGTTCGCGAGCCGTGAACCTGGCGCAGCCACCGAGGCGGATTCGGAAGTTTAAGTGCAGCAAGAAAAAGTTCTAAGTTATGTTCTATAGCAGTGTTGGTGCGGTCAGGCTGGGCACTTAAATTTAGGGCGGTACATGGTTTTTTATTCGACCTCCAGTTTCGGGTTGTAGTAAATGCTTGAACGCCAAAGTCGTGTGCCCAGTTTGGAGATACGACGTCCATGGATTAGGTGCCACTATTGGCTAGGTCGGTAGCGCAAGCTTCGAGTAGTTGTCGAAAGTCTGTTGGCAGAGGGCTCTCGAGGTTAATGTTGCGAGACTTTGTCGGATGTTTGAATTCTAATCGTTGTGCATGCAGTGCTTGGCGGGTAAAACCCCGCAAGCAAACGTCGAGACGAGAATCCGGTGTTGGCGGTAGTAGTACACGCGAGCCATATTTTTTATCGCCGACAACTGGATGCCCCAAGTGCGATAGATGGACTCGGATTTGATGCGTGCGGCCCGTTTCGAGACTTACTTCAAGATGAGTATGCGCGCGGAATCTCGCTGCAACTCGGTAGTGCGTTACCGCCTCTCGTCCATCGCTGCGGACTTTCATGCGGGTTCGATTTTTCGGGTCACGGCCAATTGGCTCGTTGATTGTTCCACCGGCGACAAACCGCCCATTGCAGAGGGCACTATAAACGCGCTTGATTTCGCGCGACGACATCGCTTGAACAAGCCGCTGATACGATTGGCCTGTGCGGGCTACGATAAGTAAGCCAGAGGTATTTTTATCGAGTCGGTGGACGAGTCCCGCACGTGGAAGTGACGCTAATTCGGGGTAGCGGTAGAGCAAACCATTAACAAGCGTATGAGCTGAGTTCCCGGCTCCAGGGTGGACTACACAACCGGCGGGTTTGTTGACGACAATGCATGCCTCATCAATATGTACGACATTAAAGTCAACAACTTCCGGTACTAAACCTGTAGTTCCCTCAAGCACGGCAGTCAGATGGACAGTATCTCCACATCTGACTATATCTCTAGGGCGGCATGGGCCGAAATTTAGGCTGACTCGACCAGCATCGATCCATTCCTTTATTATCGACCGCGAGTAATCAGTAAAAATCTTTGAAAGCGCTTTATCCAAACGCAGCCCGGCCTCCGCCTCGGTGACCTCCACCTCGTGATAACGCATTTTACTCATTAGTTACCTTCTAAACGCTGAGTTTTCCACGCTGATGTTTGGTGCACGTAAATACTTAGTCATACAATAGCCGGAATTCATGACATTTGGATCCTATGGAAAAAATACTATTTAACTCGACACTCGTGCCGATATGGTGTTCCCGTTGGTTGCGACGCCTAGTGGTACAAGTGATCACGCTCGTCATCCTTGTCACAGTTAGTGGTTGTGGGTTATTCCCAAGAGATGAAAATGAGCTACCAGAAAACTGGCCTGAAGAGAGATTGTATCAAGCGGCTAAAGAAGCGCTAGCGAGTGGAGATTGTAGAGTCTCGATCGAGCATTACGAGCGATTACAGACGCGGTATCCCTTTGGGCCTTATGCCGCTCAATCACAACTTGAGTTGGCTTATTGCCACTTTAAAAACGAGGATCCGACTTCTGCACTCGCTGCCATTGATCGGTTTTTACAACTAAACCCAACACACGTTCACACTGACTATGCATATTATTTGCGCGGTTTGACCAATTTTAATGTTGGACGTGGGCTCACTGCACGCGTTATCGGGCGGGATGCCTCCCAACGGGACCCTGGAGCGGCACTTAATTCGTTTAAGGATTTTTCGAAACTCCTTCAGGAGTTCCCTCGTAGTCGATATGTTCACGATGCCGAGCTTAGAATGCGCTACCTTCGGAACATACTGGCGCGGCACGAAGTCAATGTGGCGACTTTCTATATGCGGCGGGGTGCATTTGTCGCCGCCGCAAATCGCGCGCGAAATGTGGTTGAAAATTACCAACAGACCCCCGCAATGCCCGAAGCTTTGGTACTGTTAGCTAAATCTTACAAGGTTTTGGAAATGAATAAGTTGTCAGACGATGCACTGCGCGTACTTGAACTTAATTATCCCGATCACCCTGGTATTCTGGAAGTGAACAAAACTACGGTTCGATAGTGCTAATCTTCGGCGCTGCCTGGGACCGTGGTCTGTTCTTGGTAACGTGAAGTAATTGGGAAGCGCCGATCGCGCCCAAAAGCACGTCTACTTATGCGTACGCCCGGTGCTGCCTGTCGGCGTTTGAATTCATTCCGATCTACCATTTTTGCTACCCGCCGCACTGTATCAAGGGCAAAACCTTTTTTCGCGATCTGCATCGGAGTTAGATCGTTTTCGATGTATTCCTCAAGTATGGGGTCGAGAATGTCGTAGGCGGGCAAATTGTCAATGTCCAGTTGATCTGGCGCGAGCTCGGCTGTTGGAGGTCGATTAATGACTCGGGCTGGAATGATCTCTGATTGTTGGTTTCGCCATCTGGAAAGCTCGTAGACGAGGGTTTTGGGTACGTCTTTGAGTGGCGCAAAACCACCGGCCATATCTCCGTACAGAGTGGCATAGCCAACCGACATCTCACTTTTATTTCCGGTAGCCAGCACGACCTGGCCAAATTTATTCGATACTGCCATTAAAATAAGGCCACGACATCGTGCTTGTATATTCTCTTCGCTTAGATCCTTATCCGTTTTTTGAAAGATTTCAGCAAGCGCTGAACCGAAGGCAGTAAATGGTTGCTCAATTGAAACTACATCGCATCTGCAGCCGTGATGTTGGGCTTGCTCCAGTGCATCGTCTATGCTCATTTGTGCGGTGTAGCGAGATGGCATTGATATTGCACGCACTCTTTCAGGACCAATTGCGTCCACTGCAATTGCCAAGGTTAGGGCTGAGTCAATACCACCTGACAGCCCTATTACGGCGCCAGGAAAATTATTTTTCGTCACGTAATCGCGTACGCCAAGTACTAGTGCCTTGTACACATTTTCGGCATCTATCGTTAATTCATCATTTGGGCCCTCGAAAGCGAGTCCTGTCTCCCTTCGTTTGATATCGACGATTGCGACCGTCTCAGCAAACTCCTGTACATTTATGACGGCTTTCCCAGTAGAATCAACGACTAGGGAACCGCCATCGAACACGAGTTCGTCCTGGCCGCCACACAGGTTGACGTAAACAATTGGTAGTTCTGAGGCAGACGTCGCAGTCTGCAGGGCCGATAATCGAGCCGCACGTTTCCCGATCCGGTAGGGGGACGCATTCAAATTCAAAATCATCTCGGCACCAGCGTTGCGCGCCGCACTTGCGCTTTGTGGTTCCCATATGTCTTCACATATGCTGATCGATGTTCGTATTGTTCCAATGTCTATGATGCAACTATCAGTGCCAGCTGAGAAATACCGCTTCTCGTCAAAGACTGCGTAATTGGGTAATCGCTGTTTACGGTAGCGAGCGATAAGGCGACCATCACCAAGAATCGAGCAGCTGTTGAAGATCTTTCCCGAATAATTCTCTGGGTGACCTACTGCGACGATTATCCCGGTTGAGGCGTTCGTGATTGCTCCCAATGCGTGCTCGACACGGCGATGGAGTCCTGGGCGGAATAATAGATCTTCGGGTGGGTAGCCGGTTATAGCCAACTCAGGAAAAGCAATCAAATCTACACAATCATTGTCTCGTGCTCGGGCAACTGCTTCAAGAATTTTATTGGTGTTCCCGTCTATATCACCGACGCAAAAATTGAGTTGGGCAAGTCCAAGACGCACCTGCGCGCTAACCATTCGTTCGCACCCTTGAGCGGCTCTAAAGTGCGGCCTTCATTGCCGAACCGAGTTCTGCTGGTGAGTCTACCGTATGAACTCCTGCTGCTTCCAAGGCAGCGAATTTGTCATCGGCAGTTCCCTTACCGCCCGAAATGATGGCGCCGGCGTGGCCCATTCTTTTACCTGGCGGGGCAGTTACTCCGGCAATGTATCCTACTACCGGCTTGGTTACGTGTTCGGAAATATATGCCGCCGCTTCTTCCTCGGCAGATCCACCGATTTCACCGACCATAATT
Organism: uncultured Enterobacteriaceae bacterium; assembly: GCA_964342175.1. Taxonomy (GTDB): domain Bacteria; phylum Pseudomonadota; class Gammaproteobacteria; genus UBA11873. The sequence continues at coordinate 5,162 of CAYFFH010000026.1, forward strand.
ATTCCCTTCGTAGCTTCGTCAGCCTGAAAAAGCTCTAGACAGTCTATGAAATTCATTCCTTGGATTGGATCGCCGCCTATCCCAATACACGTCGTTTGACCGAGACCGACTTGAGTTGTTTGGTGCACGGCTTCGTAGGTCAATGTTCCAGAACGCGATACGATCCCGATCTGACCGGGCTTGTGTATCGCGCCAGGCATGATGCCCATTTTGCACTCTCCTGGTGTTATTACTCCCGGGCAATTTGGGCCGATTAGGTAGGTTCCCGTTAAATTTTGAAGACTTGCCTTAACTCTTACCATATCGAGGACGGGAATCCCCTCAGTGATACAAGCGATTACTTTAATACCAGAAGTTGCCGCTTCGACGATAGCATCAGCGGCAAAAGGTGGTGGGACGAATATCATGCTGGCCGTCGCACCAGTTTTTGCGACTGCCTCATTAACGGTATCGAATATCGGGAGATTAAGGTGGTTGGAGCCGCCGCGCCCGGGCGTTATTCCACCTACCACTTGAGTCCCGTAGGCGATGGCTTGCTCCGCGTGAAAAGTGCCTTGTTTCCCGGTTAAACCTTGAACGATGACTCGCGTATGTTTATCGACCAGAACCGACATTAGTATTTTCCTCCTACTGAGGCTACGACTTTGGTGGCCGCGTCGGTAAGATTCTCTGCGCTGGTGATCGCAAGGCCACTATTTGCTAGCAAAGTTTTCCCTTCCTCGACTTTGGTTCCCTCAAGCCGGACAACGACCGGTACATCCACTCCGACTTCTTGGACCGCTTCAATAATTCCTTCTGCGATGAGGTCACAACGGACAATACCACCAAATATATTCACGAGAATTGCTTCCACATTCGGGTCGGAGATGATGATCTTAAATGCTTCTGCCACGCGTTTTGCAGTCGCACCGCCACCGACGTCAAGAAAATTAGCCGGCTCGCCACCGCTCAGTTTAATGATGTCCATAGTGGCCATGGCGAGGCCTGCACCGTTCACCATGCACGCAATGTTGCCGTCTAAGGTTACATAGTTAAGGTCAAATTCTTGTGCTTTGCGTTCTTTCGCATCCTCCTGGCTTGGGTCCCGCCAGTCAGAGATACTTTGTCGATATAGCGCGTTATCATCGACATTGATCTTGCCATCTAGTGCTGCTAGCGAACCATCACCTAGGATCGCTAGCGGGTTGATCTCAACTAGACTGAGATCTTTTTCAACGAATAACTTGTATAGTCCGTGCAAGATGACGCTAAGTTGCTTTCGTTGAGTGTCGTCGAGTTTGAGCGCGAATCCCATGTGGCGGCATTGGTAATCCTGCAGCCCAAGAACAGGGTTGACCGCGATTGTGATGATTTTTTCGGGTGTCGTTGCAGCAACTTCTTCTATATCCATACCGCCAGCTAGGGAGCCCATGAAAGCGACTTGGTGATTGGTGCGATCTACGACGACGCCTAGATATAGTTCATGCGCAATGTCTGCAGCACTATCGACCAATACAATGTTAATTGGTTGCCCATCCGGTGCGGATTGCTTTGTTACGAGCTGGGTCCCCAGTAATGTGCGCGCCGCATTTTCGACCTCGTCAAGATTTTTCGAAAACCTTACGCCTCCGGCTTTGCCCCGGCCGCCGGCATGAACTTGTGCCTTGACCAGCCACGCTTCACCACCCAGAGTTTTGGCACTCTCAACGGCTTCTTTAGGCGACCGAGCCGGTTCGCCTGGTAAAATCGGTATGCCGTAGTCCCGAAACAGCGACTTCGCTTGATACTCATGGAGATTCATTTCTTCACCCAAAACTCAATCATGTAAATAATTAATACGTAAATCGACAGTAATTGCCGATCGTACTGCACGTCAAAAGAGTATTTCTCAATTGTATGCGCGCGTTGGTACATCCTCGTTTCTCAGAATTCCAATGTTTAAGACTATCGGCTTTGACCTATTCCCGCTTCGAGTTTGTCCCCGAAACTCGAGGACTCGATTTTTCGCTCGCAAGACGGATCAAGCTCACCAGAACCGAATGGACGATACATTCTCGCGGTGAGACTATAGCGAATAACCGTACCTGATTGGAAGAAATAGAAATATTGGACTTCGTCTAATAAAGCTCTCAGCCTATGCTTGCTCTACGTTTGTTAATTATCGTGATCGCTTTGTGGATTGTGTTCCGCCTTCTGAGGTACGCCATAAGCAAAAGATCAACCAGAATCAGCGGCGATTTTCGAGGAAAAATGGTCATATGCTCTATTTGTGGAGTGTACCTTCCGGAAAATGACGCGATCTCCTCTGGGGATGGTAAATTTCGTTGCGATCAACATTAGAACAGGAGACTAGTACCCGCGCTGCCTCTGTTCTTATTCTTGTGGTTAGAATCTGCAGCAGGCCTACTATCAATTCAATGCTCGCTATGGGCTGCTCTGATACGCCTGGCAACAGCTAAGGGTAAAAGCTACGCAATAAACCCCTACATTAGGAAAGCGAAAGTTTAGGAGAAAGTAAAAATGAAGAAACTCCAGCAGGGTTTGACATTAATAGAAACGATGCTTGTGCTCGGAGTTATTGGCATTTTGATCGCGGTCGGAATACCTGTCTGGCAGGATCACGCGAACAAAGAGAAAGTCACGGAAGACCGCCAGATTGAGAAATCAATCGCTGCGCCGCCCCTTGATTAGTTCTGGATTAGTTATCCAGGTACTAATAAATCCTTATTTCTTTCGGCTTAATGTGCAATGTTGGAATTAGACGGCTTCGATAGACCAAGTAGAATCTTTAGCGGTCTGACCGAGAGTACGCCGTCAGCCGGGATTGCGTTCGAAATTTGTGGTTATAATTTGACGCCACCAAGCTTCATTGTCTATGTACCAACGAACCGTTCTTTCTAGTGCCGACGGCCAACTCGACCGACTCGGGGTCCAACCAAGTTCTGTTTGTATTTTTCGGGCATCTATGGCGTAACGAAGATCATGGCCGAGACGGTCAGGTACTTGATCAATCATGTCGGATTGGACGTCCATAATATCCAAGATGGCCTGTGCCAAGTCAAGGTTGCTTTGTTCGTTGCTCCCACCAATATTGTAGATCTCTCCAGGTCGTCCCCGTTCGAGAACGGCTAAAATTGCGTCGCAATGGTCATCAACATGAATCCAGTCACGCACGTGTCTTCCATCCCCATAAACGGGAACCTTGCGCGCCTCGAGGAGATTTGTGACGAACAAAGGGATCACTTTTTCTGGAAATTGGTATGGACCGAAATTATTTGAACACCGAGTGATCAGAGCGTCTAGCCCGTAGGTGTGATGATAGCTTAACGTCAATAGATCGCTAGCGGCCTTGCTAGCTGAATACGGGCTACTCGGTTTGATGGGTGAGGTTTCCGAGAATTTATGTCCTGGTTGATCTAATGCGAGTGATCCATAAACTTCGTCGGTGCCGACGTTGATGAAACGCACGTTACCTGCGGATCGCGCGGCTTCAAGTAAGCAATGCGTACCCAATACATTCGTTTCGATAAAAGGTCTTGAATCAACAATCGATCGGTCTACGTGGCTTTCTGCGGCAAAATGTACGATGTGATCCGTCAGCGTTAGCAGGTGTTCCACGAGTTTACGGTCTTTGATATCGCCTCTATGAAATGTATAGCGTGGATCAGATTGTATATCCGCGAGATTTTCGAGATTTCCGCAATAGGTAAGGGAGTCAAGGTTGATTACGGTCCAGTTTGGACGGCGTCTTAAGATGAAACGTATGAAGTTAGTGCCAACAAAACCACAGCCGCCGGTTACAAGTAGGCGGTGTTTAATCATTGTTGGCTGCTTGGGTGTCGAATGCCAGTTTGACACCCGCACTTTGCGCGGTAGGTTTTGAATTTAGTTGTCTTACTTTTATTTTGCATTCAATTACCATTAGACGCATTAATCCGTTGGCAATGCCATTAGGTAAGCACCATATTCAGAGTCCCTAAGGTCAGCACCGAGCGCGTGTAGTTCTTCGACTGTGATGTAACCCATTTGCCACGCAATTTCCTCGGGGCATGCAACTTTGATGCCTTGGCGTTCTTCAATAATTTGGATAAAAAGGCTCGCTTGCAGTATGGAGGCGTGGGTTCCAGTATCTAGCCAGGCTGAACCGCGCCTCATCATTTCAACCCTCAAATCTCCGCGTTTGAGATAGGCATTGTTAACACTTGTTATTTCCAACTCTCCGCGGGCCGAAGGTTGTATTGTTCGAGCGATTTCAATTACATCATTGTCATAAAAATAAAGCCCTGTAATAGCGACATTCGATGGCGCGGTGTCAGGCTTTTCCAAGATTTTCTGGGGCGTACCATCCTGATCGAATTTTACGACGCCATAACGTTCAGGATTTTTCACACGGTACCCAAATATGGTGGCCCCGCCAGGATTTTTTGCAGCCGCACGCAACGACGTTTTCAGGCTTTGTCCATAGAAAATATTGTCTCCAAGAATAAGGCATACCTGATCATTTCCAATGAATTCAGCCCCGACGGTAAACGCCTGAGCAAGCCCTCCGGGCTCGCGTTGTTCGGCAAAGGAGAGAGAAATGCCCCATTTCGAACCGTCTTGAAGGAGTTTTTCGTACTGCGGCAGATCCCTCGGAGTGCTAATTATCAATATGTCCTTAATTCCTGCAAGCATTAAGACGCTCAATGAGTAGTAAATCATTGGCTTGTCGTAGATTGGTAAGAGTTGTTTACTTACAACATGAGTCAGCGGGTAAAGACGTGTGCCTTTTCCCCCGGCGAGTACCAGGCCTTTCATATCTATTTTCCTACTTTTCTACGCCTCTAGGGTTTGTGCTAATAGTACATGCCAGTGGGGCGCGCACAACCCAAATGACCTATGTAGCAACGACGAGTCGAGTGCTGAATAAGCGGGCCTTCGTGCTAGTGTTGGATATTGCGCTGTCGGAATACCCTCAATGTCCACCGTTTTGCAATTAGGCGTGAGCTCGACAATGGCACGCGCAAATTCGTACCAAGATGTTTCGCCACTTGTGGCTAGGTGATAAATTCCTCTGGCTTCATGCAAACGTTTGGCAGATAAACTACACCCCCTAAGAATCGCCGCTGTCGTAGTCGCTATGAAGCGCGCTGGCGTTGGACAACCAAATTGGTCGTTGACGATTTTCAACGCAGTACGCGTACGTGCAAGTCGTTGCAACTTCAGTAAGAAATTGTTCCTGCGATTGCTATAGACCCAACTAGTCCTCAATATAATGGACGCGCTGTCAGTTTTCATTACTGCACGCTCACCAGCCAGCTTTGTGTGTCCGTAAACATTGGTCGGCGCTACTGGATCTGACTCACGATATGGGCGTCTAGAGTGTCCGTCGAAAACGTAATCCGTCGAATAATGCACGAAACATGCGCCGCATTCTGCCGCGACGGTGGCAAGTACTCCGGGTGCTACGGCGTTAGTAGCCGCTGCGAGAGCTGGTTCATTTTCGGCATCATCTACGGCGGTGAAGGCGGCGGCATTAACAATTGCAAGCGGCCGAACCCCCACTAATTTCGCGCGCAATGTCGATGTTTGGGTGATATCCAAGGTCCTGCGCTCGAACGCGAGAACCGGTGCAAGCGAGGATAAGCTTTTAACCAGCTCGAACCCAATTTGACCATTAGCACCAATTACAACCAACGGTCGTTCGGTCGGGGATTTTGTTGTTGTTATCACGGAAATGCTTGAATTTCCTTAAAACTGAGTCCGGCGCTATCCCGCGCCGATACGATTGGCCTTACCCCATTCAAGGGCCAATCGACCCCGATCTCCGGATCATTCCAATTGAGACAATGATCGTCTACGGGATCGTAGTATGCCGTCGCCTTATACAGCACTTCTGCGACATCGCTCAGCACAAAAAAACCGTGCGCGAACCCGGGTGGTAACCAAAACTGACGTCGATTATCTGCAGACAAAATCACGCCAGCCCAATGCCCGAAGGTCGGGGATCCGCGTCTTATATCGACCCCGACATCGAATACTTTTCCAACAACGCTTCGCACGAGTTTACCCTGTGGGTATGTTATTTGATAATGTAAACCGCGAAGCACATTGCGAGTGGAGCGAGAGTGATTGTCTTGTACAAAATCTAGTTTTATTCCAGCTTCATTGGCATATCTATTGGCAGAAAAACTTTCGAACAAAGATCCTCGACTATCGCTATAGTAATCGGGATCGATAATTTTCAAATCCGCGATTGCCGTTGATGTAACCTGCATTTTAGTAGCCCTTATTCGAGTACGTTATTTAGAAAGTTTTTTGACTCGCAGGTGATTAATACCCGGGCAGCATAGTGCCACGTCCGAATTATTAGATGCCAGTAGTGTTTTAGTGACGTCGCCGCTTTTATACACTCTGGGTCGCTAAAGTCTTCAGCATTGTGCGATGGATTCTTGGCGATGCACATAGAATATTTCCACTTTTCAACGGATCGTCTGCTCCGTTAGGCTCAGTGACGATGCCGCCGGCCTCTTGTACTACCAACATGCCGGCCGCGATGTCCCATGGTTGCAGCCCGTACTCCCAAAATCCGTCCAGACGACCGCAAGCAACGAATGCTAGGTCAAGGCTCGCAGCACCCGCACGACGTACGCCGGCGACGTGAGGTAAAAATGCACTTAAGGTCGGTAGGTAGGAATCGAGCATCGCTGGGTTTCGGATTGGGAATCCCGTCGCGAGCAGGGCATGATCTAATGATTGGCACTCACTCACTCTAATTCGACGATTATTGAGTTGTGCACCGGATCCCCGCGATGCGGTGAATAATTCGTCGCGAACTGGATCAAAGATAACCGCTTGGTCCAGCTCGCCGCGCACCGTTAGTGCGATAGAGACTGAAAATTGGGGGTATCCATGGAGGAAGTTTGTTGTTCCGTCGAGTGGGTCGATTATCCACTCATAGTCGCTATCTCCCTGCGTACCGGACTCTTCAGCGACGATTCTATGCTCCGGATAGGCTGCGAGGAGGGTTTGAATTATTGACGTTTCTGCCTCTTGATCAATCTCGCTGACATAATTTTTATGCCCCTTAGTATCGACACGAATGTCGCCGAGCCGATTCAAAGCGCGGTTGATAATCGTTCCGCCGCGTCTTGCGGCGCGCACGGCTATATTGAGCATAGGATGCATAGTGGCTAGTCTTATGTAAGTGCACAGATATAGTAACGGATAGAGGCGAGGATGCGGTGACAAATTCAAAATCAATCGATGCTACTCGGACTTCGAGTGGTCTAACTGAAGGCGTTCGCATAGTTTTAGTCGGCACAACCCACCCAGGAAACATTGGGTCTAGCGCAAGAGCGATGAAGGTAATGGGTTTTCATCAGTTGTCATTGGTCGCACCACGGAACTTTCCAGCTGCTGCGGCCACAGCGATGGCATCCGGTGCCGATGATCTACTTCGCTCCGCGCGAGTGGTGGAATCCCTAGAAGAGGCGATCGCCGATTGTGCGATGGTATTCGGGACGACGGCACGTGATCGGCATTTGCAGTGGCCAACGTTATCGCCACGCGATGCCGCTCGCACAGTCGAAAACGCTTTCGCTGAAGGTACTGTCGCTCTTGTATTTGGGCGTGAGCAAGGAGGCTTAACGAACGCTGAGCTCGATTTATGTCAACGAGTCATACGGATACCGACCGACCCTGACTGCACCTCACTTAACCTCGCGCAGGCGGTTCAAATATGTGTCTATGAACTGCGTAATAGGATTGGAAGCAAGTCGAAGCACGCCCACGGCGGTGGCGATCGGGACGGTATCGCGACGGCTTTGGAACTAGATAGGTTGCATCACCACTTAGTGGAGTCAATGGTAAAGGTTGGTTATTTCGATCCGACTAATCCAAGGCTATTGGAGCGTCGCTTGCGCCGTTTGCTAAACAGCTCCAATCTGCGTCAAAGCGAAGTGCAAATATTACGTGGCTACTTGAGCGCAGTAGACTACAAACTTGCGGCGGATGAGGAGATACTGGAAAGCCACCTCGTGGAGGATCGCCGAGGGGATCGTCTTAGATAAGCACGCCGGTATATTTCACTTCTCCATTTTCACCGGCACTAACGTTGCCGATCTCAAATACCGTTTCTCCGAGATGATTTAATGCTGAGGTGACATCTACGGTTTGGTCGGGTGGGACTATAACGGTCATACCTATTCCACAGTTAAATGTCCTCAGTAGCTCTTGAGGTTGGATCGGGCCGGTTTCGGCTAGTAATTCGAATATTGTCGGAAGCACCCAATTATCTAGTTCAATATTTGCACATGTGTCTGCGGGCATAACACGCGGTAGATTCTCTGTTATCCCACCACCGGTAATGTGTGCCATGCCGTGGATATCGAATTCGCTCAAAATTTTGAGCAGCGGTTTTACGTATATCCGAGTCGGCTCCATTAAGACATCGAGGAGATCGCGGCCATCTATTTGGATCGGAGTTGAGCTTTCGTGGTCTGCCAGGACCCGACGTACCAGCGAGTAACCGTTCGAATGAAGGCCATTCGATGCGATCCCAAGTATCCTGTCACCAGACCTGATTGCGCGCCCATCCAAAATTTGATCACGCTCTACCGCGCCGACGCAAAAACCGGCGAGATCGTAGTCATTGTCAGCGTACATGTCGGGCATCTCGGCGGTTTCTCCGCCCAACAACGCGGCCCCGGCGATCTCACATCCTTGCGCAATACCCTCGATGACACACCGCGCGGTTGCGACCTCAAGTTTGCCACTGGCAAAATAGTCGAGAAAGAAAAGCGGCTCAGCGCCCTGCACAAGGACGTCGTTGACGCACATCGCTACCAAATCTATTCCTACCGTCGCATGTCGGCCGGTCTCTACGGCAAGTTTGAGTTTAGTACCTACACCGTCGGTAGCAGAAACTAGTACCGGGTCTTTGTAACCGCACTCCATCAGTGCAAAGAGGCCACCGAAACCGCCAATGTCTCCTGCAACTCCTATTCGATGAGTACGTTGCACCGCCGGCTTGATCTGTTCCACCAAGTTTGCGCCTCGTTCGATATCGACCCCAGCGTCTCGATAGGTGACCGGTTTTTTGAATTTTTCAGACATACGACTAACGCGAGATGGAATGGTTGGCATTTTGCACCAATAATCTATATTGAACCATGGTTATTATGAGTAAGTGTCAGTGGAGGTTAGCGCGCAGCAGCCAGGAAGGATGCTATTTGGAGATAATCAGTGGGAGATAGACGGAAAGCATTTGTTATTTTTACCTAAATAACAGTAATCGTCCGCTAGGTAGGATGAATGAGGCCCGCATGATGCTCGGTTGCGCCGGGCCTTGACTTGCTAAATCGCTTTCGAATAGCGTTTACAAATGCGAATCTTGATGACATTTACGTTGGTCGCTTTAGGTATATCCACAATTGTGGTGGGCGCAGCTGATGTTGAGGGACTTAATAGCGCTCGGGTACCCGTGTCAGATCGGTCAGATGCAGAATTTGACCGAGGAGTTTCTCGAGCTTTGGAGATCGTGATTGTAAAACTGACCGGTAATAGTGCTTCTCCTCAATCCGGGAGCGGTCGGGCGGTAGTTAAGCAAGCGAAACGGCTGGTGCAACAATTCGGTTATGAGCAGCAGGGAATTGGCGTCGCGAGTGCTAACGAGCTGGTTTTGCGGGTAGAGTTCGACGCGCGCGTTTTGGGCGAGGAGATGCGCTCGAATCGGCTCGCGTTATGGGGTAAAGAACGGCCGGAAACTTTGGTTTGGCTGGTGTTGGACGACGCTAACGGGCGAAATATATTGGAAGCAAATGATCCCCATGAAATCATGCGGGTGATGAAAGACCGCGCCCGCGTTCGCGGTATTCCGATTGCGTTTCCGGTAGCCGATATTGCGGACACCATTGCACTCCCTGACGAACTGTCTAGTGTTGCATTGGCGAACGCGGCGTATTTGAACTCGGGAAAGTCTGGTGTTCAGTCGACACTTGTTGGGCACATTCGGCAAGTTGCACCGTCGTTGTGGGAAAGTGAGTGGAGTCTGGTGGTTGCCGGAGAGTTAATCGTCTGGGAACAGCAAGGCGATATCGTCGAACTAATGGTCGAGGAATCTAGCGATAACCTAGCAAATGAGCTCGGGCACCGATATAGAGACGCTAATCAAAATCCCAGCGACGTTGTGGCAGTGACGGTGCATGGGTTACGCTCAGTTGCTGATTACGCACGCACCGAACGATATTTGTCTACGATTGATAGTGTGACTAGCCTACTCGTGCGTCAAGTAGACGAGAGCGCGATTATTTTTGATCTGGCCGTTAAAGGAGGGTTTGCAAGCTTGGTCCAAAGTATTTCATTCGGTCAAACGCTTGCCCCGGATCCAACTGACCTGGGCGTTTTTCGGCTTATTCCCCGATAGTGCTGCGATGGTACTCTCCGATTCGCAAAAATGGTTAAGCGTTGCTCTCATCGTGTTCGCTGGCTGGCTGGTTTACCTGTTGGCGCCGGTTCTAACTCCATTTCTAATCAGTCTATTGCTATCTTATATTTGCGATCCAATGGTCGATCTCTTGGAACGCTTGCGATTATCGCGAACTATGTCGGTAGTAATAGTTTTCACTGGAATGCTGTTTTTTACGTTCGCCGGGTTTGTTGTAGTCATGCCCGCCTTGCAGGCACAAATCACTGTGTCGGTTGAATATATTCCCAAGGCGATCGATTGGATACAGCAATGGCTGTTACCAAGGCTGTCACTCTATTTTTCTACTGAAGAAGTTCCGTTTGATGCTACTGCTTTACAAGGCGTGTTACTCCAACAATGGGATGCAGTAGGATCTGTCGCAAAGAATCTGATGGTGCACATTGGAAGATCAGGCCAGTTAGTAGTCGGTTGGGTGACATACCTACTTCTGATTCCAGTCGTAACATTTTATTTGTTACGTGATTGGGATATCTTGGTTCGTAACCTATACAATTTAATTCCTCGTTCTATAGAGCCGGCAGTGGTAGCCCTCACACGGGAAATTGATGCGGTGTTGGCAGAATTCTTTCGCGGGCAGCTCACGGTCATGGCATTGTTGGGCTCTCTGTACGTGATCGGCTTATGGGTTGTCGGTTTGGACTTGGCCTTTATTATAGGCTTGCTAGCGGGCGTTGTTAGTTTTGTACCCTACCTTGGCGTTATTGTAGGAGTCACCGTGGCGGGGTTAGCTGCTCTTGTGCAATTCCAGGACGTGATTCATATCGTAGGTGTCGTTGCGGTATTTGGAGTTGGTCAATTGCTGGAAGGAATGGTGTTGTCGCCATTGTTAGTCGGTAATCGTATCGGTTTACATCCTGTCGCGGTAATTTTCGCTATTATGGCTGGTGGACAATTGTTCGGCTTTATCGGTGTGCTGTTAGCACTTCCGGTGGCAGCCGTAATCGTGGTTCTTTTGCGTCGTTCGAAGACCGAATATCAGAGAAGCGAATTTTACGCCTCGTAGATATACAGTGACGAGGTTGTCAACGAAGATTAAAAGCAAATGTCATTGCGAACAATACCGAATCATTCTCGCCACCTGATCCTTTTGATGCCGGTTGGTCGAGTATCGATGATTTGCATTGACTAGCGCACCCCAGGTTGACACTACAATGCCTCTACCTCTACAACAATTAACTCTCGCACTATTCGATGAAGGGAAGCTCGAGATCGCGGACTATGTGCCTGGTAAAGACCAATTTGTACTGGATGCAGTTTTACAGTGGATGTCTGGCGACGGTCCTTGGTATGTAATGCTCTGGGGTGCCACTGGGACAGGGAAATCGCATTTAATCCAATGTGCCATCCGTGCCGCTGGGGATCGGCAAGAGCGAGCAATGTATCTTCCGCTTGATCAGGTCATGGAACTCCATCCTGCAATACTAGAGGATCTTGAGTCAATCAAATACCTTGGCATTGACGATATCCACCTCGCGGCCGGCCGTAAGGATTGGGAGCTGGCTTTGTTTAATTTGTTCAACCGCATTCAAGCTTTGGGTGGTCGTTTGCTAGTCGGTTCAAACCGCGGTCCTCAAAATCTCGAGCTTGATCTACTTGATTTAAGCTCGCGCCTAGATTCAGGACTAATCTGCCATCTTTCGGATTTGGACGATAGCGCTAAACAGACGGTTCTGCAGCACCGAGCAGCGCGACGTGGGATAAATATGCCAGACAAGGTTGCGCGTTTTTTGATCCATCGCCTACGCCGGGATATGCGTGAACTAAATGATATGTTCGAACGGATTGACT
>CAYFFH010000027.1:0-16989 GCA_964342175.1 uncultured Enterobacteriaceae bacterium
CCTCATTCGACACAACAGTCTTCGTAAGAAGAAGCCAGATTTTCAACTGAGCATCCCAATAGGGGAGAACTGGCCCGACGCTCAAGAGCTTGAGTCTGTGGGTCTTAGGATGACGTCACTGGGTACAAGCGCATTGGTGTCAGCCCGTCCTTGGGAACCAGATTGGCTCAACGGTGATACACCTGCCAAAGCAGTGTTTTCTGGCGACATCCGACTTAAACACGAGCGTGTAAAAGCTGATGGTATTGTAAGGGGCTTAACAGGATATAAGGAAAACCTATCGCCGGGTCAGCGTGAAGCAGTCCGTGCAGCTTTTTTCCTCAAAGGCGGACATAGCCTACTCGTCAATCTACCAACCGGTGCCGGAAAGAGTCTTGCTTTCCAGGCACCCGCGATCCAGGAAGCTAAAAGGCAACGCCTTTCGCTGATCGTAGTACCGACCACGTCACTAGCCTTAAGTCACGAACAGCGTCTAAGACAGTGGGTATCTGGGCCCCTCGCCTATCACAGTGGGATGAGCGATGACGAGCGGAAATCCTTCCGTGGCCGGATAAGATCGGGTGACCAGAAGATCGTGATCACCTCTCCCGAATCTGCAATCTGGGCTTTGCGCCCCTCACTCCTACAATTAGCTGAACAGGACCGAGTTGCATGGTTTATCATCGATGAAGCGCATGTACTAAGTGACTGGGGCAATGAATTCCGCCCAGAATTTCAACTTTTGGCCGGACTCAGAGATGGACTACTGAAGGCGAGTTCGCACACCCAGTCGAGTCTTCGAACCATGCTTCTGTCTGCAACAATCGATGCTGACGCGTACACAACCATGAAACACCTGTTCGGATCAAAAACTTTCCATTCCGTATCCGCAGTGCACATTCGTCCAGAACCAGAATATTGGACTTGCAGGATCGAGGATCCCGAACAGAAGAACAAACGGATTGAAGAAGCTGTGCGCCATTTGCCGCGACCCTTGATCCTATACACGACTGAGCGAGAGCACGCTCAAGAGTGGTATAACCGACTGAGTGGTCTTGGATTTCAGAGACTCGATCTGATACGAGGTGGTGACCTATATACGGAAAGAGGTCGTGGTGCATTAAAGCGCTGGGAAAATCGAGAAACAGACCTGATCGTAGCTAATTCCGCATTTGGACTGGGAGTAGATCAGGCCGACGTGCGATCAGTAGTCCATGCCTGCGTGCCAGAAACGATCCATCGATATTATCAAGAAGTAGGTCGAGGCGGCCGCGATGGTAAAGCCTCATTTTCGCTAGTCGTCTATAACCGTGCCGACGAAAGGACTGCTGAGGGGCTCGGTAGCAGTAGAATCATTGGACTTGAGAAGGGTTCCGCACGATGGGAAGCGATGTGGAGGACTCGTGAAAAAGTCGAATACCAGGGCGAAGATGACGATATTTGGACCGTGGATCTCGAAGCTCAACCTACTCGTCAAATGGAGCAGAACGAAGCAAATATCGCGTGGAACAAGCGCACGCTAATCCTCCTCGCTAGATCAGGTATAATCTCACTTGAGATTCCATCCTTGGTGAAGCTCGAGCAGGATGAAAATGAAACTGACTCAGATTTCGAGGCTCGTCAGGATGTAGAGAGAAAAAAGACCTATACGCAAGCAGCCTTCAACCTCATAACGGCACCGACTTCCGAGACTTGGGACACAGTTATCGCAGCGAATCGGGAACGGACAAGAAAAGCAGATCAGCAATCAATCGATGCGATGAAATACTTACTCGAAGGTGATCGTGAGTTCAATGATGTATTTCGAGAAGCATATACGCTCCGCGATCTTGGAGTCACTCCAAATGCGCCGCCGGGTTTTTGTCCAGTAACAAGGAGGAAAGGATACCCTTCCAACGACTACGGGCCCCCAACGCCTGTAGTCGACTTCAGTTATAGACCTGAAGTCACCGGATATCTCGGCCAACGGGTTAGCGAAGGCGAACCATTCTTGATCACCTACGACTACCCAATCGCTCCTGCGACGAAAGCGATGATCGTTGAACTTATAAGGAAGTCTGTCGACGCCGGTGTATGTGAGATTGCGGTGCCCGACAACTGGCAAGGAGATAGTGATCTGAGGAGACTTGAATCGCGAGGCCCGCACCAGTTTGTGATCATCCAAAATGTAATGGAGCCAGACGAACTGTCCTTTGACCAGCATACCACTACCCATCTCGTACTACCGAAGATATCTCTACTCGAGCAAGATCAGGCATCAGACATTCAAGTACAGCGTTCCCTCACAAATACAGAAGCAAACGCATTGTTCCACATGGTCCTACTACCAAGAGACACCCCAGATCGTGACCACTTGGGTCGCCTCTATGGGGTCAGTCGGTACTCCACACAACTAGATGCTTTTCTGTCTGGGTGGGGGTTCCGATGAGCATCCTGAACCGAACAAATGATGGTGTCCCGAGTGTCCTGCTAACCCTATGGAAATGCATCAGGAGCAATAAAAAAACATACACCCAAAAGGAACTTGAAGATCTCTGTGCCCCAGCATCACTCGGTGGTAACACTCCGCATCAACACGTCCGCAATGTCATAAACCGATGGAAACAGATTGGACTTTTCATAGACCAAGAGGCTAAGGATGAGCCAACCATAGAGCTTGCAGACTCATTCAATAAAATCTCTGTGGACGAGGACGAAAAAACAAATTTCGAAACTTTCCGGTCGGCTTGTCTCCAATTCGTGCTCGAACCTAGCAACAGTAAGGGTGTGAGCGGACAACAGAGTGGCCCGAGCGCAGACTTCTGTTTTGCTGCCAGTTGGGTGCTCTCCTTAGATCCATTCACCTGCCCCTGTGGACCCTTTGAAAGCAATGCAAATAACCCGAAGTCAGGGCTAATGCAGGTCGAAACCGATCACATCAAGGAGATACCCTACGCCTTCCAGAACAACACTCGCTGGAATGGTTTCCGTGATTGGGCAAGCTTTCTCGGTCTGGGCTTTGGGAAAGAGGATAATTTTCAGATAGATCCTAGCGAAGCCATCAGAATGAGGCTTCCTAATGTTTTTGGCAGTGAAAACGAATTGTCCCAAAACGACTTCCTCACTAGGCTCGCACAAGAGTTGCCCGTGCTGGACCGAGGTGACCTAAGAACGAAAAGTGAGAGGAGGTTTTCTGGAGCATGGCGAGCGTTGAAGGACTCTGAAGTGTCACCGTCGTTAACCCGGGCACTGCTTCGGTTGGAGCGCGAAGAAGAGATCTCGATTGAACAACGCGGTGACGGAGACCGAAAAACCCTATTAGGGAGAGGCTATGAACCCCTCAGTAAAGGCATGTCGCATGTAATCAGGAGTGGGAAATGACGATACCCCAGCTACTTGATTATTGGCCAGATCATGGCGCAGTCAACGATTGCATCAGGACCCAAGCCGAGTCATTTGAAACACCAGTTTTTCTTGCCGTCCACCAGTCCATGGAGTTTGAATACATAAAATATGGCCGTCCATCAGGAAGCACGCTGTCTGAAGAGAAACTGTATGATGACTTCCTAGAAGAACTTCCCGATAACAGCAAGGTCCTCATCGTCAGCGGAGAGTCCGGAGTAGGAAAATCCCATGTCGTGCTCTGGCTATTGGCTCAAATGAAGCGACGTGGTGATGACACTGATCGACACATTATCCGGATCCCCAAGGGATCGAGCCTCAAGAACGTCCTCTCTAGGGTTTTGGAAGGTCTTGTAGGTCCGGATTATGACGAACATAGAGAAAAACTTAAATCAGCCAGAGACAGCCTAGATCCGGAAACTTCCGCGAGCTTGCTTGGAGCATATCTAGAACTCGCCCTTAAGAAAGCAGCGCGAGATCCAGCAACATCCGAGATAGTACGCGGACTCAGCAAAGAGAGACGAAAAGAAATCACTGATAACCTTACGTCTTACATTCCAAATTCCGGTGGCTTAGCCGCTCTGATATCGGACCCCTACCTTCGGGGACAATGGTTCTGCAAACCCTCAGACTCTCACCCGAATACGTTCACTGGACCCATAGCTGAGATCGCAGAGCATGTGGCAGTAGGTGCTAAAGGTTTAGACGATGATAGGAAACACAAGTTCGAAGTAGCCGACCTGGAGTTCCCCAGGTCTATCGACCTAAAGCAAGCTAACGGAGATGCACGCAATTGGTACGTGAAAATCCAAAACAGGCCAAACCGTTTAGAGAGTGCTGTCGAACTCCTGAATCTTTTCCTAGATGATGCAAAAAACCAATTGCTCGAACTAGGTGACAGTTCGGCCAAAGACCTATTTGTTGAAGTTCGAAAGAGCCTGCAAAAGGACAAAAAGAAGTTGGTCCTGTTAATCGAAGACTTTGCTGTCCTTTCAGGGATCCAGAGATCCCTGGCAGATGCAATGATCCGCGAGGGGACGCGAGGAGGTGGTGAGGAGGAAGAACTGTGTGAAATGCGGACTGCAATAGCTGTCACACCTGGCTATCCATTACCTGACACCCTCCTAACCCGAGCTAAAGGTATGTGGATGATCCATGATAGGGTCGATGATATCCAAGAACGCGCTGTCAACCTGATCGGTTCTTATCTCAATGCAGCCCGCATAGGCAAGGAACAGCTAGAAACATCAACAGAGGTGGAAGCCTTCGAAGTAAATGATCCCGAAGAAAGCCTAACCGACATCCTTGATGCGTTCGATCGAAGTGATAAAGGATACCCTCTATTTCCCTTGAATAAGGGAGCAATCAACCAACTGCTTAAGGAAGGATCTGTTCGAGAGGGGGAGGTTGTCTATAACCCACGACAGGTACTCAATAACGTGCTCCGTGGTTCTTTAATAGAATTTAGGGAAAGCTTTAAGCGTGGAGCCTTTCCACCCGAACAGTTCGGAGAATCTAGTCTCGCAAAAGCGGACATCTCTGAAGAAATCCTTGGTCGAGCACAGGGTGGCAAAGAAAAACAGTACCTAAAACTCTTTACCTATTGGGGTGGCCAACCGCAAACAAAGGAGCAAGCACAGGCATTAAATCCCTTGGTATACGAGGCGTTCGGCTTAGATCCCCTCAACTTTGGTGTCGAACCCGAACTTCCTGAGGAAAAGAAGAAGAAGGAGAAGGAGAAAGAGAAGAAAAAGGTAATCGAGCCTCCCGCTTCTGACCCTTGGGAAAAGAAACTTGAAAAATGGCGGGGAGCAGGAGCAAAAGAGGCAAGCAATCTCGAGCCAGGAGATGCCCTAGCGATACGACAAGCGGTTGCTGAGGCTATAAGAGGATCACTACCAGCCGATTGGCCGGGGCTGCCCAAGGTAGACATAGCCCAACTAATCCGAGCAATATACCTACCTGGAACCAGAGCTAAAGCTAAAGCTGATGAAGCTTCAGAGGATTGGTTTGTCACCATCTGCTCAGATGCAGACCGTAAAGATGATATCAAGGGCGTCCTAATTCAGAAGGAACTCCAGGCGGTTCTTAAGTTTTCGGAAACAAAATCTTGGGACTTTGATGGATCGGAAGAGGTCAGCGCCCTATACGGCGCATTCATTACAAAACACACGCAACAAGCCAGTGCATGGTTACGGGAACGCTGCTTTACCACCAATCAAGCGGGGAGTGCCGTGCCTGCCCTCAGTTCGGGACTGCTCACTGGAGCTGTGGCACTCGGTATGACAGGGGCACGAGGGTCTTTCCCCAAAGCTGTCGAAGCTCTGTTTGTGAATGAAAGCAATGACGAAATAGAGCTGAGTTCGGGAGATGACAGATGGTCAAAGCTTCAGAGTCTCTTAAGTGAGAACCGTGAGAATTGGATAACTGAATTGCAGAGGATCATTGGCGCTAAACAAGGAACAGGTAAGAAAACTTTAGCCATCGACATAACTTTGCTACAGCCGCACCTGGAGGATTTCAGAACATCTTGGGAGTTCACTGGAGAGGTACCTAGCTCTAATGAGCCAAGGCTGAAGAAGATCCTGGGTGAGTACACACAATTAACAAGAAGGAACAGCAGCGTCGAACGAGCGGTTACAGAGCGAGTGACTGAGGTTGAACGCTGGACTCAAAAGATTTCAGAGTGGATTGGTGATGATGGCTTTGAGCTTGGTGATCTTGAAGAGAAACTCAGAAACGTCCTGACTTTGGCCAAGGCACAGCACATGGATGAGCCTCCAGGAACAATCGACGGTATCCGAAGAAATAGTTTAACAAAGTTCAAAGATACGCCGCTCAAGAAGACCTTGGATGACGGCAGGAAACTTTCTGATTCCAGTCCGAGTTGGGAGGCACTCGCTCGCCTTGCAAAGCTAAGCCAGAAAACAATGAACTTCTGGGAGCAGACAGTCGATGAATTCACGGACTTCTTTAGCCACATAGAAAATGACATTACTACCCAGCGGCGACAGATCGGAGGAGACATAGTCGAAAAAGCTCGCGCTCAGGTCGTGACCGAAATTGAGGCCATCAAAGACCTCGTAGACTCGTTTGAGAAGGATCAATTATGAGCTCAATATTCGACCAATACAGCAGGCTAGAAACTGGGCTTAATGAACTCAAAAAACTGACCGGACACGCTGGTGACGCTACTAAGTTCGGGCACATCAAGGCACAACTTCAAGAGCCACACCCCGGCCTGAAGACTTCTATCGAGCAGTTTAGGACGCTCCGCCGGAATGGGGTTGTTGAATCAGGCACAGAACCAAAATCATTACCGGATTTAAGGGAGTTGATCGTCGCGGTCCATGAACGGGCGACTTCTGAGGACAGATCTATTACTGAAGACAGGACCTTCAAAAGGTGCCTCAAGCTCATGAGGGACACCTCAAAAGAACTAGATGAGATATCCGAAGGGGCTTGGAGAGCCAAAACTATTAAACGTCCGAAACCAAATAGTCAGGTGTTGAATAGTTTCGAGGGTGTTAACCCTCAAGAAGTGGCCACACTGAGAAGGCTCATAGAAGGACTCGAGAGCCTCGTTCTGTCGGTGCCCACGACCGACACAGCTTTGAAAACATATGATAGGCTCTGCGCGGAAATCACAAAGCATTACGGCAAGCTTGAATCAGACGACCTTCCTAAAGAAGTGCTGGAGTTCTTGCGTAAAAGTCAATCGCTAAGTGGGGCACCACTCTTGATGGTTACAGAGGAAGTGCTCGATTGGCTTAAGGAGAAAAAGCTGTTAAAAAGTTTTAAGGTCCATGGAAGCCATGGAAGTTGACGTAAGAGAAGTTGGCTGAATGAGTGGCCAAGCTGAGGTCGGACTCGCATTCCTCGATCAGCTTGAACGACAGGAAGCTGAACTTCTATCCTGGGGAATGGTTGATGGATTCTTTGAATCTCAGGAACTCCAGAACCTGGCAGAGAATTTTCTCGACGAACTAAGTCCTGATACTGGCTTGTATGCCTTTGATTCAGGTAACGACCTGATCGAATGGCTCAAGGACCAGACCCTTATCTGGTGCCTCCCCAATACAATGGGTAGAAAGTGGCGCACTCGTATGGCAGAAGGTGTCCGACTGATTTCTAGGTTGCGCCAACTACTAAATCCAACTGGGTGGCAACAAGCTGCAAGCCTTGTCGCTGACTTCAGATTTCACCTTCAACCGCGCGAGTTCCCAAAAAGAAGCATCCATCCAGATCAAGTGATACAGGAACTCCACTCCCAGCAATCTCTTACAGCATTGCAAAAACGGGTGATCAGGGCCTACCTGCAGGCGGAAACTGAGGCACCAATGCAACTCAGTGAATTTCAGGTCAGAGCATCTGGACGAATTCTGTCTGCCGCAAGAAAAAGGAAGTTCGGTGCGACAATCGTGTGTGCAGGGACAGGAAGTGGGAAGACCCTGGCATTCTTCTTACCAACTCTCGTCCATTTAGCGAAGAGACCTAATACGGGTAAGGCCGTTCCCTGTCTGGCACTTTATCCCAGGAAAGAACTCCTAAAAGATCAATTCCGAGCAGCTATCGGTGAATTACTCAAAATCAAGCCAGTCTTCGATGAAACAAATCAAAGGCCCTTATCTATAGGAACGTTCTACGGAGACACCCCTGAGAATGCGAATGCTCTGCTACAGTGGGGCAATTGGGGCAGCCTGAATGGACCAAGAGGTGAAGCATTCATATGTCCCTTTGCAAGATGCTCCGAGTGTGGAAGTGACATGTTGTGGGATAAGGAAGATGTCGAAACAGAACAAGAAATTCTTCGTTGTTCTCAATGTGAGCTAGAACTCGGACCAGAACTTATCCGTCTAACTCGTAGCGCTCTACTCAGATCTCCCCCAGATGTTCTTTTCACTACAACTGAAATGCTGAACCAGCGTATGTCTTCGGACAAGTTTCGCGGGTTATTTGGAATTGGAGTTAGTGATTCTCCCCAAGTAATGCTTCTAGATGAAGTTCACACCTACGATGGCGTGCATGGAGCACAAGTCGGTAACCTGATTAGGCGTTGGCGTCATCTAAGTGGTGCTCACCCCCATTTTGTCGGTTTATCAGCAACCTTAGCTGATGCTGTGCGGTTCATGTCTGATTTGACCGGGATATATCAAGTAAACGTAGAGGCAGTCGAACCCCTACCTGAAGACATGACCCGGGAAGGGATGGAATATCTACTAGCCTTACGCGGTGATGCAGTTTCAGGGAAAAGCCTGCTATCAAGCTCAATTCAAACGTCTTTCCTGCTTAGTCGTTTGATGGAACCGATGCACTCAGGTGAGCGAGACGTTAAGACATACGGCAAGAAGGTCTTCGTATTCACTGATGATCTAGATGTTACAAACCGCCTGTACCACTCGCTTATGGATGCAGAAGGTTGGGATCGGATCGACAGAATAAATGCTCGTCAGTTTGGTGCACTGGCAAACCTCCGAGCATCACACAGAGAGGAACACGAATTCCGCCTACAAGATGGACAGTCATGGGATCTTGTAGAGGAAATCGGCCACTCACTCCAAGATGGACAAAGAGGTAGAGTTGGTAGGGTCAGTTCTCAGGACTCAGGAGTTGACCAATCCGCTTCAATCATTGTTGCTACAGCATCCCTAGAAGTTGGATATGACGATCCGGAAGTCGGTGCTGTTATTCAGCACAAAGCCCCGAGAAATGCAGCGTCTTATCTACAGAGAAAGGGTAGAGCTGGACGTGGTCGCGAGATGCGACCCTGGACCACAATTGTGCTCTCGGATTATGGGCAGGACAGAGCTGCCTATTTGGGTTATGACCGACTTTTTAGTCCGGTGGTTCCACCGCGCTACCTCCCCCTCAACAACCGTTTTGTCTTAAGGATTCAGGCCACTTACGCGCTTATGGATTGGCTTGCCGACCAAACGCCTAAAGATTTTAATCGAGAAATCTGGAGGACTCTGTCGCAGCCACCGGAGGCGTTCAGGCAATACGCGAATACAGAACGAAAACGACAAGAACTTTTTTCTCAAAAAGTCCAAAAACTTCTTACCGATACCAGCGAACGCTCGAAGTTTACTCAGTTTGTGAGTCGCTCTCTCGAGATCGAGCTTGAAGTAGCGAATGCACTTCTATGGGATCCCCCACGAGCATTGATGACAGCCGTGTTGCCCACACTTCAGCGGCGACTTGATGACCAATGGAAGAATGCAGACGGATCTCGAGAGCACTATAGAGGACGTGCGCCCCTTCCTGAGTTCATACCGAAGACTCTGTTCGATGACCTAAACCTGCCTCAAGTTGAGATCGTGCTCGGGCAAGCTCAGGCCAGGTCTAATGAGTCCATGCCCATAATTCAATCTCTCAAAGAGTTTGCACCGGGCCGTGTCTCGAAGCGGTTCCAGGTAAGTGATTCTTGGGATGCTTACTGGATCGCCCCACCCAACGAAGACTCTGAATGTGAATTATCAGTTAATTCGTTTATGAGACCAGAGGACACTCAAGAATTAGGGGTATTTCGCTATTGGAATGAACAAGGGTGGGTCGATATCCCCGCACTGCGACCTCACGCCTTTACTACCGAGAGGCCACCTCGAAATATCGGTGGCACCTCGAACGCATTCCCCATCTGGAGAACACAACTCGTGCCGGGAGATGCGCCCCACCAGATCGATCTCCCAATTCAATCATCATGGAACACCGTTTTCTCAGGGATAGAATTTCACCTACATAGCTTAGGCAACCCATTAGAGATGAGGCGTTTCACTCTCGGATCTGAGGCCAGCGTACGAAAAAGCCGAGGTCGAGATAACTCTGAGACAATCGATCAAGAAATACGTTACATAAGGGAAGATGAAGAAGGTCACCCTACGCCAGTTGCACTTGGTTTTGCAGCAGATGTAGACGCGATTTTGTTTAAGATCACGCTCCCAGAGACACTGAAAGACCACTGCATCAGAGATCCACAATTACTACGAGGGCTTCGAACCAGTTTCTTCAAAGATCGATTACAAAAAAACTCTGATCTTCCCCGTCGAGTTAACAAATTCCAGAGAGATTGGCTCGCTGATATCTACTTGGCGGCAATCACCCACGAGGCAGTTACTAAAGAAATTGAACTCAGCGAAGCAGCAACTGCTGTAGAAGAAGAGAGGGCGAGCCTTCCCTTAGACGAAGTCCTGAGTGTAGTCTTTCAAACGGTCACGGAAGATGGAGACGAAGAGGAAGAGGCTAGGATCACAGGACAACTCCGTCGCTTGATCGCTGATCCAGCAGTCCTATCTGTGATCCAAACCGCCGCTAAAACACTCTGGGAAGAACCTGATACAATCTGGGAAGTGTGGCTGCGATCCAGACTGAGAGAGACTCTGGGTGCTGCACTACACTCTGCATGCACCAGATTTTGTGACCAATTAGATGTAGGTGATCTCGTCGTAGATTTGGACCCAGGACCAAGTCCAAGTGGGGAACCCTCGTTTTCAGACTTAGAGGACGATATTTGGTTGACTGAATCGACGATCGGCGGTTCAGGTTTTGCGGAATTCGTTTTACAAAGGCTAGGTGAGGATCCAAATCGTTTCCTTCAGTATCTCGAAGCGGAACTGGAACCTTCTGATGCGGAAGAAGTGGACTATAGCCTTAATCTCCTTCTCAATTATCTAGATCCAGCTTCATCCGATACAGATGAAGACATCCAACAGAGTGTTCAATCGCTCAGGGATCCAGGAACTCAGGCCAATGCATCCAAGGAGTACAAGCACCTACGAAGCTTACTTATAAAAAAAGGGGTAACCGTCAATCGTCCCCTAGGAACTTCTCTTAATCTCAGAATTCTCCGACCTGGCAGCACACCGTCTACTGATAAGGTCCTCAGAAATTTGCTAAGCCGCTGGGAGAAAGCTGAAGAACGACTTGGTATCGAGGTTGACCTCCGCGTATTTGCGTACACATGTATTACAGATGAGAGCTTTGATAAGGCATTCGGGCACTTAGGTCGACTACCCCAGGAAAACGACGCTCGTCTCGCTTGGAGATTTAACGCACTAATATCGATGTTGTGGCCCCGTGGCGCCGTGCTGCGCAGAGAGGCCCTGAGTTACTACAATCGCTTTGCGGACCCCCCGCAATGTGATCGCCTCCTCTTGAAAGCAATACAACCGAATCCGCTATCTGCAGTTTCGGTGACGGACCAAAACTGGCGTGAAAAGCTGAGAAACATCCTGCTCCAAGATGGACAAGCTGAATTGTTCTCCAACTTAGATGAAGTAACCAAACTACGAGCGGCCATAGTCAATCTTATGCTGGAAGAAATGGATACCGGCTTCCTACTCACCTGCCCCCGCGTGGTAGGAACAAAACGAGATAGGGATTTAATCAGGATTACTCTCGATCTTCCTGAGGCTGTCCGATGAGCGACGAATTCCGCCAATTCCTACAAACGTCGAAGAGATTAAGGGGTGGGATAAAGGAACTGCTACAGGGATTATTTGTCGCAGAATTATTGTCTCCTAGCAAACACCTATGGCTGGTATCTCCGTGGATTACTGACATTGATGTAATCGACCCAACTTCTGGATCTTTTCCTGCGATCAACCCAGAGAGAGACGGTGTCTTTGCCCGCCTTACCTCTGTGCTGGCACGCCTCCAAGAGTTTGATACAGATGTCACTGTCGTTACGAGACCCGGAGACAGTTCTTCGTTCCTTCGCATGCTCGAAAGCAAGAGCCCTCAACAACCGTCTGGATCTTTGAGAGGACTCCGCATTGTGGAAAGAAAAGAACTTCATGCGAAGGGACTTCTTGGAGACGACTACTGCCTTTCCGGATCTATGAACTTCAGTTACTCCGGAATGAACAAATGGGATGAAGCTCTAACCTTCCACACCAAGAGAGATGTCATTGCTGAACTCAGATTAGAGTTTGAGCATGAATACGGGAGGCGAACCTGACAAACGCTAATTCGAGCTTGGCAGAAAGAGTCGGGCCTAGGTTTTTCGGTGAAGGGAACCTAATCCGGTGGGCAGCTATTGAAGCAGGCAATCTCCCCGAGAGCAACCAGAGAAGCATCGCGCCATGGATTGAAGATCTCAAAAGAGAAAAAGACCCACTTTTCTTGCCACGCGTCACTGATGATGGCACCAAAGAAACCATCTGGTATGGGATGGCTCAGGGCGCAAGAACCTTTCGCCAACTACAGGAAGAACTGATAGCGTTTGTCGGCCCAACATATTCGGATTTCCACGGACAGCCCACACATCTAGATCCCGATTGTGGAGTAGAATTAGTGCTATCTGAAGTGTTCGGAAATCGAGTGATCAGACTTCGAACCAGAGGTATTGATCACGCAAAAACTGTCAGAATAAAACTCGAACTTCGACGCAAACTGGAAGCACAGCGTCCGACCCAATCCACTCTTATTCCACGTCCTACGGGACGGATATTGAGTGACTTCAATGAGGCCATCCGACTAAGGGACAGTGGGCTCGCAGACAGCCATATCTCTGAACTCAAATCCCTTGGTCGCCTTAAGGCCGCAGATCTTTTGTTTCTTGATGTTCTAGCCCGAGAAGTCGATCAAGATTGGGAAACTATCCTGGGCAACCAAGAACTGATGGAGCTTGAGCACCCTCGGCGTGTCAGGAAGGCAATCATTGAAGCTGTACATCAGACACAGTTGTTGGAATTCAAGGAATCCGATCACCCGAAAGAGGCCCTAACTCACTTTAGGGATTCTGTATGGCCACAATACAGGGCAATCTATTCTTCTCGTGAGGGCATCCGGGGAGAAGGAGAGGCAGTAGACACTGGATTCATGCTGAAGGCACTAACCAAGGATCCCCCGAACCTGATTCTTCGGGATACAATCCTAAATGAAGTCGGGTCAGATGCTGAACATCGGTCATGGTTGGAAACACTGGCCGGGGAATTTTCCGATCAAGATACGACGGTTGTAGCAGATGCCGACCCTATCCAGGATGGCTGGGACGCATACCGACTGGGCGATTTAGATTCCGCATGGAACCACATTGCTGACACTGTTGATGGTCAAGGGCGCATCGCGCTTATGATCAACTGTGCACAGGATTCGCAGTCACTTCAGTGGGCTAAGCAAGCACTCCAAGCGATCGATCAGGCTCCAAGGAAAACTCAAGACACAATCCTCGAAAAACCTCATTTCGTCCGAATTGTAGATGAACTAAGGAACTTACAATCCCCCTCGGACCCTGAGGCAGACTCTGTCCCGAGTGATTGGCTAGACTGGGCGCGAGGTCTTGCCTCCGATTCGGATTGGCCGGAAGCAGTTAGTATTGCTGAAAAAGGAGTTGCCGAATGGTCTCTGGAAGAAATCGCCTCAGATCACGAAAAAGCGAATGAATTAGCTGAGCTTCTCGATATCGGATACAGCAAGCATCCAGATACACTGCAGCGGTGTCTAACCCATCTGCTGACGGCAATAACCGTATTGGAAACCGTTCCAGAAAATCTAAGACCGATCATGAATTTCCTGGTTTTGCTGGTGGTAACGGATGACAGACCAGGATCGGCCTATTTCCGAACCCTAACCGATGTTCTTGAAATAGAATTAGGGCTAGGAATGTCCTCCGAGGATTATCGGAGTCGCATGAATCAAGACGTAACTACCTGTATCGAGGACAATTCTTCTCCATCTAACTTGGATGACATACTCGACTTGATTGATTTGCTGATATGGTCTCCGTGTCGAGATGAATCTGCTCGTTTGACTGTTTTTACAATGGCGATGGACTTAGCGCAGCGTTCGATTCAAAGAGTCGATACGGGTCAATTACACCTCCTGCGAGACTATTCACAAGAACTCGGTGTCGAGCTTTCCATCCCACTGACTGAGCGCCTTGAAGAAATAGAAAATGCCACGGTCTCAGAGGAGCAAGATCCGTTTGGCGGACTCCGCGGTCGGTCTGTGGCACTCTACTCATTACAGGAGTCGGTACTTCAAAGAGTCAGTCGCACCCTCGCCGCAGCAGGCATCGAAACTGTGCAGACCTTCAGCGAACATGGGGGAACCCCAGCTCTGAAGAAGGCAGCACAGACCAAAGATATCTTTGTGATTGCGACCAGAGCAGCAAAGCACGCAGCCACTGGCTTCATTGAAATGCACCGACCAGAATCAGAAAAAGCGCTGACGCTTTACCCGAAAGGAAAAGGAAGTGCTAGCATGCTTCGAGAACTCTCTAATATTCCCCAGCATTAGAATGAAGCTGATATAGCTTTCCTGTACTCTCCCAGCAGGTGATCCACCAGTAGCCTCACATCTTTTGATGTATTTTGGATTTCGTTCCACCTGCGTCGTTCCCCATTTCGGAACTCCCAGTGGCCTGAGGTCCACGCACACACATCACTTAATGGCCCCAACTCTCTTTCGAAATCATCCTGCAGAGGCATGCCTACACGTCTGTATCCCTCGGCAATCGCATCCATGAGTATCCCGAGACTCACGATTCCTGCTCCGTGCATGAGACGAGAACGACGTGCAGTTTGCCCCCAAGCTTCTGGGAATACACCCTGCACTGCCCACCAGAATTCTTTAACTACAGCCAACATAGTATCCGGATCACCTTCTCCAGTTTCTGGATCACGGAACCAGTAGAGAATCCCGTCTGATAGGCTGTTTTCGAGCATCTTAAGAATAGAATTATCCTTGATGACTCCGTTCGGGGATGTGGGTGTATGGATCATACCATTGAACGGTGAATCACCATCAAAGTTCAATCGCTCCAACAACATCGCGGGAAAACGCTTCTTTCGAAGCGTTGAAGGTAAATGGGTATGCGTGACCGGTAGCAGTTCATAGATCAACCCTTTCGGCAAAGGCTTAGTCGCATTCACGAGAATGAATTGTTCTCGCTGATCCTCATCATCCCTTGCAACGAATCCTACGACGAATACAGGGAACGACTCGAGATCTGCCCCGTTCATCGCTGCAACCCGTTGTTGTCCATCCACAATCCACCCTGGCTTTGGTTCATTAGCCGCTGCAGATGGAACTGGAATAACAAGAGTACCTTGCCGTGCCATTGCTCCTCGAGGCTTGCGCCCCTTCGCCCGTTCGAATTTCACACTCTTGTCGAATGCGATAACGATTGAATTCGGCAGCACCGGATCTTCCGACTCAAGGTATTTCCGTATTTCAGCGATATGTGCTAGCACTTCCGGCCTCTGATAGCCCTCTAGGTCTCTAGCTTCGTCCCGCCTCACTCTGGAAACAGCAGCGATCTCAGCCAAACGCCTACCATCAATCGCAAACGAAAAAAGCTGCCTGTTCTTCGTTTGCCATATCTCAAGTGCAGGAACGCGAATCGTTTTGCCTCGCGACTTACCGTTCTTACTAGGCATTCCGAAACTCACTTGTAGCGTCGTCGCTATCCGTATCTAGAGCTTTTGATAATGATGTGGAAAAATCCTGAATATTATGAAAACCTCTTCGACGATTTCTCTCTGCTCCTCGGAAAATCACTACATGGATACCGATATCGGTGCACACTTCACACTCACACCTCGTCCAAGGTCGCTCTGTGAGTGTCTGTCGATATTGCACCTCTCGATCTGCCTTAGGGTCAAAAAGGTTCTCGTACTCGAGTACCGCTTCGAGCGTTGTTGCTAGGGAAACCTCATCTTGCTCGAACTTAATCAGTAGTCTGAGTACCTCGCGCTCCTTCTTACTCGCCACACTGGAGTCAACCTCTCCTGCAAGAATACGTCGCTGGAGACGAGGATTTCCGTTGACCTGAGGGACCCTAATCGCAGAAAATGTTCTCGACCCCAGATAGTAGTTCTTGTCCTTGTCCTTGAATGCTCTCATCAAGGGTGCTGTGCTATCGAACGAGTTCACTCCTAAAGAGGCAAACTCAGCGATGGCATCAAGCCGAGTGACGCCCAAGAGATGAAGTTGCGTGCTCTGTTTACGTATGCCTTCTACTGCATACAGCACATCAAGGATATCAGTAGTCTTGAGTGAGACTAAACCCCCTAGTGCTATCATCGAATAATCCATTGACTGCAGTAAGTCGACAGCTCCAGCATAGCTTCTTGGGCTCCACCCTTGTGCGACTCCTACCGGCTCAAAACTTGGCTTACGGGCATTACATAGAGACTTGAATTCCCGAGCCATCTGTATCGTGATATCCTGGCGTTGTTGCCATTTCTCAATTTCAGATCCCATACCAGGAAGTGGTATCGTCTCATCGAGCTCTGGCTTGAATACTGGAATCACGTGATCTACTGAGAGTCCGTAGTCAAATCCACAGTCTTGATAGAAGTCGAAGACCTCACTCGGTCCAAATGGTGGCTCTTGCTCTCGTACATACGAGAATGCACCACAGTCACCAAACGTCTCAAGTCGAGGATCGGATGAAGGCACTCTTAAGAAACCCCTAACACCCTCTCTCAGAAAGCGGTGCCTCTGGGCCATTGAATACTTGCCCGTACCGACATTGAAACCCTGAACAACGACCATGGACACGAGAACACCATCGTAAGGAGGAGGATCAAAGATCTCATGGGCATACAGGTCATCTCGTTGCCTGATTCGGTGCTGAGATCGTTCCTCAGTAACCATATCGAATGAAGGATCAACAAAATCCTG
>CAYFFH010000028.1:0-16960 GCA_964342175.1 uncultured Enterobacteriaceae bacterium
TAAAAACACGAAGCTTCGACGAAGCTGATAAAGTTATTGAGAGACTCCGCAACGTCGAGCCAGATGCCATCGTGACCGACATTCGTATGCCTGGAACGGACGGTATGGTCCTACTCGATCATGTTAATCAAAACCATCCGGATCTACCGATAATTATTATGACGGCATTTGCGGACCTTAATCGGGCTGTTGCGGTATTCCAGGGTGGGGCTTTTGATTATCTACCAAAACCTTTCGATGTCGACGATGCCGTTACCGTTGTCAGTCGCGCGGTAAAGAATTCACCACAATCGCGCTCGGTCGATGAGTCCTCAGCAACATCTGATACCGATGCTGCTCTCATTGGCTCAGCACCGGCGATGCAAGAAGTTTTTAGGGCGATTGGACGACTATCTAAGTCGAATATGACGGTATTACTAACAGGGGAAAGTGGCACGGGTAAAGAGCTTGTGGCGCAGGCTTTACATCGACACTCGCCGCGGCGAGATGGTGCTTTTGTTGCAATTAATACCGCGGCCATCCCGAGTGAGTTGTTGGAATCTGAATTATTCGGACACGAAAAAGGTGCATTTACCGGCGCTACTAGGCAGCGCCTGGGTCACTTTGAGCAAGCCAATTCGGGGACTTTATTTCTGGATGAAATTGGCGACATGCCGGCCGCGTTGCAGTCTCGACTTCTGCGCGTTCTTGCAGATGGTGAATTCTATCGGGTTGGTGGCCACGAATCCGTCAAGGTGGATGTTAGAGTCATTGCAGCAACGCATCAAAACCTCGATATTCGTGTCAGCGAAGGTTCCTTTCGTGAGGATCTCTACCATCGCCTTAACGTGATTCGACTGCATCTTCCGGCGCTACGTGACCGTGTTGAGGATGTTTCGGAATTGGCTGATTATTTTCTTAAGACTACTGCTCAAGAGCTTGCTATTGAAAAAAAATCGCTGCGCCAAAGTGCGCTCGATCTTTTTTTGCGTTACCAGTGGCCTGGTAATGTTCGACAATTGGGGAATGTATGTCGACGCGCAACGATCATGGCGCCAGCGCAAGAAATCGACGTGGACGATTTGCCGCGCGAATTGCGCGTGAACGACGACGAACAGGTTTCCCTAGGGGAGGAGTGGGAGGCGGCTTTAAAGAATTGGGCGGCGCGGTTGCTCATGTCAGAAAATACTCCGCTATTGGACGAAGCCGTCCCGCGCTTCGAGCGGATTATGATTAGTGCTGCCTTGGCTCAGACAGGCGGCCACCGTCAAGACGCGGCGCGCCTGCTAGGTTGGGGGCGGAACACGCTGACCCGGAAGATAAAGGAACTTGGTCTCGAAGTTTGAGATCTCGAGTGAGTTACCTCTTAGGCACTGAGCTCACGCGCGGCATAAGGAGCAAAATAACTCAGTACACCGTCTGCGCCGGAGCGCTTGAAACAACTTAGGGTTTCCATGATCACCTTAGTTTTGTCTAGCCAACCCGAATCGATTGCTGCCATTAACATGGCGTATTCACCGCTAACTTGGTAAGCGAAGGTAGGCATAGCAAACTTATCCTTAACCCTCCGAATTACGTCAAGGTAGGGCATTCCTGGTTTAACCATGATCATGTCGGCACCTTCGCTGATATCCATGGCGACTTCCCTTAGTGCTTCGTCGCTGTTGGAGAAATCCATCTGATAGGTCTGTTTACCGTCTACGCCAAGATTCGCCTGTGACCCTACTGCATCGCGAAATGGACCGTAGAACGCAGAGGCGTACTTCGCAGCATAAGACAAGATCCGAACGTTTTTAAAACCTTCAACTTCCAGTGCGTGGCGGATCGCGCCGACCCGCCCATCCATCATGTCTGATGGCGCGACGATATCCACACCAGCTCGCGCTTGGGACAAGGCCTGTCGTACGAGTATTTCTACCGATTGATCATTTTCAACGTACCCGTCTGACCCTAATACACCGTCGTGGCCGTGGGAGGTGAACGGATCAAGTGCAACGTCCGTAATGACCCCGAGTTCTGGAATTCGCTCTTTGATTGCGGCGATCGAGCGTTGGGCAAGGCCGTCCGGGTTATATGCTTCGCATCCGTCATCAGTCTTCAGCTTCTGCGGTGTTACTGGAAATACTGCGACCGCAGGAATCCCTAGCGCATACAGCTCTGCCGCATAGTTAACTAACAGATCTATGGATAGTCGCTCGACACCCGGCATGCTCAATACTGGCTCCCGTTCTTGCGAGCCTTCCCGCACGAATAGTGGGCAGATAAGATCGTTCGTAGTTAAGGTTGTTTCACGCATAAGGCGACGCGAAAAGTCGTCGGCACGCATGCGGCGTGGTCGCATATGAGGAAATTTCGGAGATAGAATGGAAGTCATTGTCAACGGTTCACGTAATCAACTGGATTTACGCCGTGCCATCACGTCACCAATCGCGTTAACCTTAATATAGCGTGATTTCGCTGCCATCCCAATGGGTGCCGCAGATAAAATAGCAGACACGACACACGAGTGGCTTTTCACTCCTAAGGGCTCGCCCGGGTTAACAGCGGTCCCATAAAATCCAAGTTGAATTTTTTATTGTGGCATTTGCGCACATTTCGCCTCGATCCATTCTGCGGCTTCAGCGGTAAGTGCGGTCGCTGATTTCCCTTTGCTGTCGAGCGCAGGGCCGATTACCAACTGGATTTCGCCCTGCATTTTACGCAGCGCATTACGTGACCAAAATACTCCAGCGTTGTGCGCGACTGGAACCAAATTACAGCCCGCTCGGATCGCCAAGGCCGCCGCGCTTGGAGAATATTCCTGCGAGTCCCCTGGTTTTGTCCGAGTACCTTCAGGAAACAACAAGACCCACCACCCTTGTTTAATTCGTAGGTCGCCAATACGCAATACCTTGCGCAAAGCGTTAGCCCCGGCATTGCGATCTATCGCGATGGGGTTAAGGCTGGTGAGCCCCCAACCGAAAAATGGCACATACAAAAGTTCACGCTTCACCACTTGGACATGGGGAGGAAATATGAACTGCAAAGCCATCGTTTCCCAAGCGGATTGATGCTTACAGAAAATCACACTTGGCTGAGATGGGATATTCTCAAGACCGGTGATGGTCGATGTTACGCCGCAGGTCAAGCGTAACCACCATAGTGCAAATCGAGACCACTGAGTCACTATTTTGTATCGCTTGCTCAGATTTAAGGGCAAAATTAGCCCGCTGATTAAGCTAAATAATACAGTTAGCGGTAACAGTCCAAGATAGAACAAAAGTGCTCTAAACGTGTCCATTGATTAGAGTATAGAAAGCTTATCTACGGCGTTCGCAAGGTCGTCGCAGACGATGGTGTCTGATAAATCTGGCGTCGATTCGATGGTTTCCTCTCCGTGTCCCGTTTTAACCAATATTTTTTGAGCCCCGACTGCATCTGCCGCGAGCATATCGGATCTACGGTCGCCAATGACAAACGTTGAAGGCCAATCAACGTCTATACGTCGCGCCAAATCGAGCAATAGGCCGGGCATTGGTTTTCTGCAGTTACAGCCATCGCTCGGACCATGTGGACAGAAAAACACTGCGTCAATACTGCCACCAAATCTCGCAACCTCACGCAACATAGTTGAATGAATTTTATTGAGCTGATTGATATTGAATAGACCCCTGGAAATACCTGATTGGTTAGAGATCACCACCACACGAAACCCGATCTGATTTGCCTTTGAGATAGCTTGCATGCTTCCTGGGATTGGAATCCATTCTCGCGGTGACTTAATAAAGTCGGGAGAGTCGCGGTTAATTACGCCATCTCGGTCAAGTATTAATAAACGCACAGTGTTTTAGAAACTCTCACTCATTTAGATATGCCACATCGGCAACGCGGGTGAATAGTTTGCGGATCTTGGTAAGCAGCGCGATCCGATTATCACGTGTCTCGATGTCATCGCACATCACCATCACCTCGTCGAAGAATAGATTGATGGGGTCGTGTAATCCAGCGAGGGCTTTTAAGTAAGCAGTATGGTCTCCGCGTTGAATAAAGTCGTCTGCTAACTCGCTCACAGAATTAATGTGCTCTACTAATACACGTTCGGCAGGTTCTTTCAAGAGCGCGTCGCTAACTGTCACCGTTGTTTTGGTTGAATTTTTGCGCAAAATATTGGCGATACGTTTATTCGCAGATGCAAGTGCATTTGCTTCTGTTAACGCTCGAAACGCTGTAACTGCAGAAATGCGGCGTTGTATATCAGCCGGATTATTTTGGGAAGTCGCTAACACCGATTCTATAACGGATGCTGGTATCTGTTGGTCGATAAAATACCCTCTGGCGCGTTCTACAATGAAGTCTGCTACGTCGGCCAGAACGTCATTCGCATCAATTATGGAACCGTACCCGTCGCACGTGAGTTGCAATGATTCAAAAAGCCCCACGTTCGAGTTCGATTCTAGTGCGATTCGGAAGCAGCCGAGCGCAGCACGCCTAAGCGCAAAAGGATCTTTGTCGCCGGTCGGAACCGAGCCAATGGCAAAAATACCGACGAGAGTATCGAGTCTGTCCGCATAAGCAATACAGCATCCAACAGGGCTCGTAGGAATCGAGTCGCCAGAAAATCGTGGCATATAGAATTCGCGCAAGGCATCGGTTATTTGTTGTGGTTCGCCGTCCGCGGTAGCATAGTAACTGCCCATTAGGCCTTGTAAGTTTGGAAAATCACCAACCATTTCAGTTACAAGATCGCACCTGGACAAAAGTGCTGCGCGGGCGGTATGGTCGGCTTCAGCGCCGAACTCAGGGGCCAGCGATCGTGCCAAGGTTACCACTCGGTCGGTTTTGTCTTTGATGCTACCCAATTGATTTTGGTACACAATCTTTTGTAAACGATAGAGATGGTCTTCAAGGCGTGATTTTTTATCCTGCTCCCAGAAAAAAACAGCATCGCTCAGACGGGGTCGGATCACTCGTTCATTTCCCCGTCGCACGGTGCTGGGATCAAGACTTTCAATATTACTGATTGCGACGAATTTGTTGGTGAGTGCACCATCAACGGATTCGACCGGAAAATACTTTTGATGATCCTGCATGCTCGCGATGAGGACCTCACGAGGTAATGCCAAAAACTTTTCATCGAAACTTCCACAGATTGCAGCGGGCCATTCGACTAACGCAGTAACTTCGTTTAGCAGGTCTTCGTTAATAATCACATGGTTATTATTTTTCCCCGCAATTTCAGTAGCTAACTGACGAATACGATCCCGTCGCCGCCCAAAGTCGGCTATTACATAACCAGATTCCTCCAATAATTTTGAATAGTCTTTGGGGGATTCGATATTGATTTTTTCGGGCGCGTGAAACCGATGGCCGCGGGTATTTATGCTGGTTTCGACGCCAAAGATAGTCGCCTTTACTTTAATAGGGCCTAGCAACATTACAATCCAGTGCACGGGTCGAACGAATTCCGTAGCGCCGCTTCCCCAACGCATCGGTCTCGGTACAGGTAGGGTGTTTAACGCTTTCTCAACAATTTTTGGTAGTAATGTGTGAGTTTGTTTACCGTCGATTTTTGCGCTATAGCTAAGCCACTTGCCTTTATCGGTATGCATATATCCAAGTTTTTCTACCGCTACACCGCAAGAGCTGGCGAAACCTATAGCTGCTTTCGTCGGATTTCCAGCTTTGTCGAATGCGCTATCGAGTGCTGGACCTCGACGCTCGATATTTTGATCTTCTTGCCGAACTGCGAGTTCCGACACTTGGACCGCAAGGCGACGTGATGTTGCATATGCGGTTGCCTCGCGATAATCGAGGTTATGCTGTCGAAAGCCCCGTTTTAGTTCGTGAAGAAATGCATTGGAAAGTGCTAACAGTATTTTAGGCGGTAGCTCTTCAGTACCTATTTCAACTAAAAAGTCTTCCCGCTCGATCACGAGTTTGTGTCCACGGACGGAGGTGTTTCATTAACTAGTGGAAAATGAAGCTTTTCCCTAGCTAGGTAGTAAGTTTCGGCTATTGTGTGGGCCAATGTCCTCAAGCGAAGAATGTAGCGTTGACGCTCCGTGACGGAGATCGCATGCCGTGCGTCGAGTAAATTGAACGTGTGTGATGCTTGCATCATCATCTCGTAAGATGGCAACGGTAACTTTAGCTCGATCAATCGTGTTGCTTCCGTTTCACAGTCGTCGAAGCGTTGGAACAAGATTTCAGTGCTAGCATGTTCGAAGTTAAACGCCGACATTTCAACTTCGTTTTGGTGATAGATGTCACCGTAACTGACTGCATTCTCCGTAGTATCCGACCAAATTAAATCATAGACTGAATCGACTTCTTGTAAATACATTGCGATGCGTTCTAGACCATAAGTAATCTCCCCAGATATCGGTCGGCAATCCAAACCGCCCACTTGCTGGAAATATGTAAATTGGGTTATCTCCATACCGTTTAACCAGACTTCCCAACCTAATCCCCATGCGCCCAAGGTGGGTGATTCCCAATTATCTTCGACGAACCGGACGTCATGCACACGTGTGTCAATGCCGAGGTTATTGAGCGACTCGAGGTAGAGTTCCTGCATGTTCGCCGGCGAGGGTTTCAACAACACTTGAAACTGAAAGTAGTGTTGCAGGCGGTTAGGGTTTTTGCCATAGCGCCCGTCCGTCGGGCGGCGAGAAGGTTGCACATATGCAGCGTGCCACGGCTCCGGCCCAATGGCCCGTAGGAATGTCGCGGGATGAAAGGTGCCGGCACCTACTTCCATATCGTAGGGCTGCATCACAACACACCCCTTTTCACTCCAAAACGACTGCAATTGGAAAATGAGTGCCTGAAAAGAAGGGGAAGGGCTGTTTAAATTAGCCATGAGTTCTGCGACCGCGTTCTAAGGCGCGCAGTATATCGCTTGGCTGACTCTCTGCCTATGCGTCACCACTGGTATACGGTCCAAAGACCGAAAGTTTAAGCACGCTAAGGGGCAATCTAGGGCATATGGTATAAATTTGGGCTCGATAGGAAGTTAGCGCAGCCTCCTTGCTAAGGTAAAGTCAGATCTAAAAATTGCGCCTCATCCGCCACCCGAAAAACATTTTTGGCCTGTTTTTTCTGGGTAGCGAATCTCAGCTTGATTTTTTTCACAAGCATGCAACTTTTCGTATCGCGTGATAGCCGCACTACCCAGAAATATGTGGAGTGCTGACATTAGTTGTACCCGCATGTTGCGGCTTCGCTACGCGGACTAGGTGCCTAGTTATTCTTAAGTCTCGTTGGCTGGTTTCTCTTCGTCTTCAGGTTTGACTAATTCGTCGAATGCCTTATTAAGTAATCTCACCTTATAGTCGGGGATCACGTAGATCCAATCGCTAACTTTCGCGTTCAGCAAATTTATTTCGTCCTCTACTGATACTTCTTTTGGTTCTTTAACAGCGGAGGAGTCGTTCTTTTTGTTTAGCGAGTCTAGAGTAGCCGCTACTGCTTCTGGAACGATCTGTGGGGCGACGACGATGTCGGGATCGAATGCGAATCGAAAACGTATATATTCGTTTTCGTCAATGTCGAATTGTTCTAGGTTAGCGACTAGCCCATCGAAGGTTTGAACTTCAGCGATCGTCTTCGGTATGAGTCCGTCGACTTTGGCGGCGGCGGCGACGTTCTCAAATTTTAGGTTTAATAGGAGACCGCCGTATGCGGAGATGGATGACCGAGATACTGGTACAAGGCCAGCGGGAATATCTTCTAGTGAAAGAACAGTGTCGGCGTGTGATTTTTTCGACGCGACAATGGTCTTCTCGTCGGGTCGATGTACGGTAACTTTTCGAATTCTTTTTGCCGCAATGTTAACAATGTCTGTATCCACCCATTTTGAAGGTTCGTCATCGAAGTCCAGATCGCCTTCTACAAGCAGTGCAACAGCGTCATTTACCTTACGAACGTAATAGTTAGGCGTGTCCAGGTTGTTGCCTGAGCGTTCGTTGCCAATCAAGATTTGCACTAATTCGTTGCCGTTCGCATCCTCCACAACGAGTAATACTGAGTCGCTACCTTGTTGTTCTAAACTGGTAACGCCAATTTTTTGGTAGAACTCTGGTTTTGAGGTTTTCCTTTCGATTATTAAAACCTCGGCTAGATTTAGTAGTGTGCTTTTTACCGTCGCGAACTCTGATGGAAAGTTGTCGAGATTTGCCACCACCCATTGATTCTTTATCCTGACCAACTCGGTTTCGTTTTCTACAGTCTTGATGGAAATACGCGCCACGTCATTAAGACGATCAAACAATTCAGGGTAAAGCCGGTCGGCCATGAATTCCGTTTCGGGTGCCTTTTGAAGCGTGATTTTCCAAGCGGCGATGGCGACCGCAATTGTCACAAATACGATTATTAATTTTCGACTACTCATATCGGCTAGTTTGTATTGTGGTGACGCGATCGATACATACTGATTCCAATAGCAAAAATCGAAATCAGAATTGGGACCAGGCCAACGTTGATAAATTTCAACATCGAGCCGAGTTTCTCGATGTTCTTTTGTAGGTCATGCTGCACTGCCCGCAGCTCTTTTCTGGTATTCAACTGCTCCTTACGAAACGAGTCGATTTCAGCGCGCTGCTCGGGTGACAGCAAGTAATCACCGCTTTCGTCACGTTGTTGTTGCAACTCTTGCATTTTAGTTTCAGTTTCCTTGAGTTTCGCCTGCAGGGCCCGTTCTTGGTCACGAAACTGAGCTTCTGCATCACGCCTGATTTTCTGAACGACGACGAAAGGCCGCGAGTATTCGCCACGGCTGCGCAAATTTATCAAGTCGTCGTTTCCACCAAGGTTATCAATGCCGTTTATCAAGAGATCTGCGTTATTTGCAATTGCTTCGGGCATTCTCATTCCTAAAAAGTTCTGAAATCGAACCCAAAAACGATCCGAGAGAATATCTGTATCGGCAACTACAATAACGTTGATCGGCGCAGTAGATTTTACTGTGAATTCAGCGTCGGGTGTGGGATCTATTTTCGCGGCGAGCTCATCGAGCGGTTTGCCATCCGGAAAGGCGGTTTCGACGATGCCATTAATCCTCGCCGCAATCGTGATGCTTCCTCCGCTGGGCTCAAAATTTTCGAGTAGCGCTGCCGGATCGCGCACGAATATCATCGCGTCGCGTTCGATCATTCCTGAGTTTGGTCCGGTATAAATCAAAGGCGTGAAAGTTGTCGTAGCACCTTCCATTTGGGTCAGCGCACCAGCCGAACCAACGTTAACGCTCTTCAGTTCGGTTGTGATGAAGTCATCGCGATTGAAATTTACGGCGGTCAGGCCCAGCCACGGTAGGTATTCAACTTCAGATGGCCCGCCTCCGCTTTGGAACTGTACGCGAACGGCGGCATCAATGTCAGCCGCAACTTTGTTAGGTTCCATCGCGATTCCCCATTTCGCGAAAATCGGTTCGAGAGTTGAATTTACCACTGGCATTGCTTGCGGTGCGTTAGGATCGCGTTTTGGTCGATCTGCCTCTGCAAAGGGATCTACGAATACGACTGCTCTCCCACCTCTTATCACAAATTGGTCGATCGCATAGAGGGTTTTATCGGAAAACTGCTTCGGATGTATGATAACTAGTGTATCGATATCTCCACTAATTTGCGGATTAGCCTCATCGAGTTCTTTTACCTCATAGACCTCACGTAGCAAGGTGATAACAGCCCATTCTTGGCTAGATGGTCGACCCGTCATAGGATCCTGTTGGGTGGTTACTACCGGCAAGCCCGAAAGAAGCCCTATCACGCGTTTAGTGGGATTCGACAAGTTGTAAACCATTTTCGTTAGATCATACTCAAGTGCCCCCTCGCGCTCGGGGCTTAGCATTGGAATCGGTATCTCGTCGTCGATTGAATTCGTTCCGACCAGGCCAAGATAGGCCTTTTCTCCGTTGGCGCTTAGTGGAATCGGTTGAATACCGAAACCCGTCGCCTGGTCTTCGGTTTCGGAGAACGGTTCCGGATCGATCACTAGCAGTTTGATTTTACCTCGGCTCGTAGCGACGTATTCTTCCAGTAGATCGCGTACCCGTTTGCCATAGGTTGCGAACTCGGGGATCTCGGTGAATTGTTTGGACGAAAAGTAGAATCTGATCGTGATCGGCTCTTCGATTGCTCTGAGAATTTTACCCGTTCCCTCCGACAATGTGTGTAAAGAGCCGGCCGTAACATCGAGCCGCTGGCTGGTTAGAGTATTGTTCGCAATAATATTGACGCCAAGAAACAACACTAGCGCGATGATCAATCCAGTACCGGTGAGAAAAATTTTGTTCATGCTATAGCCTCACTCCGAGTTGAGATCAACTTCCTTTCTTCGCTTCAATAGCCAGGACATTGGCGTACAAAAAAAATGCAATCAGGCTACCAAAAAATATAATGTCACGTATATCGACGACGCCTTTAAGGATCGACTCGAAATGAGTGAGGAAACTAAATGAGCTAATAACATCGACGATAGCTTGCGGCGCCCATGAGCTAAACATATCTAAAACAAGTGGGAAGCCGCTTAGGTTAAACGCAAAACAGATTACGAAACTAATTACGAAGGCGATTACTTGGTTTTTTGTTAGTGCAGAAATAAACGAGCCAATGGCGAGGCAGCCACCGGCGAGCAATAGGCTACCAAGGTAGCCTGCAAGGATGACCGTATTGTCGGGATCGCCCAGATAATTGATCGTAATCCAGACGGGAAAGGTTAACATCAACGCGATTGCGGTAAAGCACCACGCAGCAAGGAATTTTCCGATCACGGCTTCGACCAGCGAGATGGGTAACGTCATCAACAACTCAAGCGTGCCCGCTTTCCGCTCCTCTGACCAGAGACGCATCGAAATCGCTGGAATTAGTAGCATGTACAACCATGGATGAAAGCGAAAAAACGGTTCTAAATCGGCTTGATTACGTTCGTAGAGCTCACCGATATGGAAAGTGAATACGCCAGTTAACAATAGAAAGATTACAATGAATACGTACGCGACTGGCGTCGCAAAATAAGCGTTTAGTTCGCGTTTTAATATGATCAGCGTTCGACTCATGTACGGGTCTCCTCGCCTATGCTTCTAGCTTCCGTAGTCATTGTGCGAAATACTTCGTCGAGCCGTCCTGGCTCGACGAATAATTCGTCAATTTTCCAATCATGCTGTCGAATACAGTTTTGGATATCCCCAACGATTGGCTTATTGTCTTTTGGTATGGCTGTTACACGAATTAGTCCTCCGTCGAGCACGGTAGATTCAACGTTGAAGACATCGGGTAAAACTGCCAGCGTTTTTTCGATAGAAGCTGCGATATCGGACGCAACGCTTATTGTTACAGCGTTATGGTAGTGGGAGTGAGCGGCGAATTCTGCTGGGGTTCCGGAAAACAGTAACCGACCTTTAGCGATGATTACCGCGCGGCTGCATACGGCGTCTACCTCTTCAAGAATATGGGTAGAAATAACTATGGCTTTCTCAGGCGCCATTTCTTTAATTAAAGTTCGAACCTCGTGCTTTTGATTCGGATCTAGGCCGTCGGTCGGTTCGTCTAGGATTAGGACTTGTGGATCATGAAGGATTGCTTGCGCTAATCCAACCCGCCGTTTGAAACCCTTTGATAGGGTTTCAATCGGTTGGTGCATGACACTTTCAAGATTAATTTTCTCGACGGCCTTCCCTATCGCATCTGCTTTTCCGCGGCCAACTAGCCCTCGAACATCCGCAACGAAATTGAGAAAAGAGGCCGGTGTCATCTCGCCGTAAGCAGGTGCGCCTTCAGGTAAGTAGCCAATGCAAGTCTTGGCAGCAATCGGGTCGTTCGCAACATCGTGTTGGCAGACGTCAACGGAGCCCGTTGTCGGAGCTAGAAAGCCGGTTATCATTTTCATGGTGGTCGACTTGCCTGCTCCGTTGGGGCCTAGGAAGCCAAGGACTTCGCCCTTTTGGACCTCTAAGTCGATGCCATCTACTGCAACTAGGTTGCCGAAGTGCTTGTGTAAGCCCTTAACTGAGATCAGGTTGTCCATAAGATATGGCCTCAATGCACTATTGGCTAGAGTTATATTAAATATAGTTCAATATGCCGTTGTCTATTATTTACTACGGCGGCGCGCAATTTTTCATAGGTTCGTCGATTCGTCAATAGTCAGCTTGACAATAGGACAAATAATTAGTTTCCCTAGCTTTTTGGATTTTTCATAGCCATGGCCGTTTCGACTGCTGGTATTTGCCGGTTAATGCTGCGCTGCGCCGGCGCATAATACACCCATCCTTAGGTGGTTCGAAGTTAAATGAAAGCTCGCTGAGTAACGCGCAGGTGCCACCTGTATCCCGGGTAATGATAGGCAGCGAGCAGGACATTCGCGTACTATGCGCATCGGTTGCAATTGAAGGAACGTTGATGGCGATTCGGAACTTTTGTGGCGCTAAGCCAACGATCGACTCGAGTGCATTTATTGATCCGACCGCGTTAGTCATCGGAGATGTGGATATCGGGGCTGAGGTATTTGTATTGCCCTATGTAGTGATACGAGGCGATGTTAATACGATAAACATAGGTGCTGCTTGTAATATTCAAGATGGTAGTGTCCTGCACGTCAATAGCGATAGTAGATTTGCGCCTGGCGGTGCACCTCTTGATATTGGGGCGGAAATCACCATAGGGCATAAGGTTCTCTTGCATGGTTGTCGCATCGATGATCATTGCTTGATCGGTATGGGATCTACGGTAATGGACCGTGCGATAATCGAACACGATGTTATCTTGGGCGCGGGCAGCTTGGTTACCCCGGGCAAGCAACTTCTCTCTGGTTTTTTATATGCCGGATCGCCCGTGCGGCAAATACGTCCTTTAACCGATAAGGACATTGGTTACATAGACTGGAGTTATAAGCATTACCGGAAGTTGAAGGAGCAGCATCGCGGTTTGGCATAGTCGCCCTCGACGCCCGATCCTTTATTTCCTTGAGGCCATTTTCGTCTAAACCCCTATTAGTCGGTATAATTGCGGGACTTCATTGAGCCTATTTGGTGATGGAACATCCGAAATATTTTGATGTGATAGTTGTTGGTGGTGGCCACGCTGGCACGGAGGCTGCTTTGGCGAGTGCGCGTATGGGCGCCGAGACACTGCTGTTGACCCAAAGCATCGACGCATTAGGGCAGATGTCGTGCAATCCCGCGATTGGCGGTATTGGCAAGGGACATCTTGTGCGTGAGATAGATGCTTTAGGCGGTTTTATGGCGCGCGGTGCCGATCATTGCGGGATCCAGTTTCGGCGGCTGAACGCCAGCAAAGGTCCGGCCGTGCGAGCAACCCGGGCCCAGATCGATCGCACTCTATACCGAAATTTCGCCCGCAGTGCACTTGAACACCAAGAGTGTTTAACAGTATTCCAGCAAACTGCAGATGACTTGATTATTGAGTCTGATGCGATTGTCGGAGTGGTTACTCAGCTAGGCTTGAAGTTTCGCGCCTCCACGGTGGTGATGACCGTTGGCACATTTCTGGGTGGCCGAATTCACCTTGGTGAGGCGAACTACGCAGCTGGTCGTGCTGGTGATGAGCCCGCCAACACCTTAGCAGCGCGCTTACGTGAGCGGCCATTTCGGGTTGGGCGTTTAAAAACTGGGACTCCTCCGCGTATCGATGGTCGTACAGTGGATTTCGGTTTGTTAGAGCGGCAGCCAGGTGACCAGCCAACCCCCGTCTTTTCCTTCCTTGGGAATAAAGTTCAACATCCGGTGCAGGTTGAGTGCCACATCACATACACAAATCAAACTACACACGAGATCATCAGTCGTGGTCTCCATCGATCGCCTATGTTTAATGGCAGCATCCAAGCTGCTGGGCCACGATACTGTCCGTCGATTGAAGATAAGGTGACTCGTTTCCCCGATCGAATGTCACACCAGATTTTTGTGGAACCTGAAGGACTTAATACCGACGAAATCTATCCGAACGGAATCTCTACTAGTTTGCCGTTCGATGTGCAATATGATCTTGTACGTAGCATTCGCGGTTTCGGAGAGGCTCACATCACAAGGCCTGGTTATGCGATCGAGTACGATTATTTTGATCCGCGTGACATCTACCCCTGGCTAGAAACTAAGCAGATCTCTGGCCTTTTTTTCGCCGGGCAGATCAACGGAACTACCGGCTATGAGGAGGCTGCTGCACAGGGTTTGCTCGCTGGGCTTAACGCAGCCTTACGCGCGCGCGACTCAGATCCGTGGTATCCGCGTCGCGATGAGGCTTACCTGGGCGTTTTGGTGGATGATTTGGTAACGCGGGGAACGACTGAGCCATATCGCATGTTCACAAGCCGTGCCGAATATCGATTGTTGCTACGGGAAGATAATGCTGACTTGCGTTTGACAGCGATTGGTCGAACATTGGGTTTGGTCGATGAACGACGTTGGCAAACTTTCGAGACCAAACGAGAGTTATTGGAGGCAGAGCGATCTCGTTTACGAGCTACTTGGATGTCCCCGGCAAAGGTAGCCGACGCCGATGCCTGTGCCGTATTCGGTAAACCGTTGCGCAAGGAGCAAAGTTTGGCAGATTTATTACGTCGGCCTGAAATCGATTACGCGGGACTAATGGCTCTGCCCGGGGCAGGACCCGGGATAGATGCCGCGGACGTAATTGAACAACTTGAAATCGAGGCTCGTTACTCTGGCTACCTTGAGCGTCAACACAACGAAATTGAAAAGCATACCCGTAACGAAAACACTCTACTCCCTACTCACATCGATTACTTCGATGTACGCGGCCTATCTCACGAGATCCAACAAAAACTAATGCAATATCGACCTACCACAATTGGTCAAGCCTCACGCATTTCTGGAGTAACCCCGGCTGCGATCTCACTTTT
Source organism: uncultured Enterobacteriaceae bacterium (assembly GCA_964342175.1). Taxonomy (GTDB): domain Bacteria; phylum Pseudomonadota; class Gammaproteobacteria; genus UBA11873. Next base: position 14,830 of record CAYFFH010000028.1, read on the forward strand.
ACTCGTATATTTGAAAAAAAGTCAATTATTATTCGCCCAATCTGCTTGAAATGATGAGCCTATCGCGCGAGTTAACAACCTGTAGGGAACCGTGATAGAAGGCCTGCTGCGACGAGACATTGCCGAACTAGGTATTACCCTGGAAGATGGCAAAGTGAACACGCTTGTTAACTTCGTAGAACTGATATTGAAATGGAATCGTATTCTGAACCTTGTTGGCTCGAGCTCGCCAGATTATTTGGTGAGGAATCATATCGTAGACTGCCTTACAGTGGCTCCATATCTAGGTTGTAATCATCTCGTCGATGTTGGGTCCGGTGCGGGCTTCCCCGGTATGGTAATCGCGATTGCTAACCTCCGAACAAAGGTTAGCCTAGTCGAATGCTCAACACGTAAATCACGGTTCCTTAGTCAAGTAGCGATAGAGTTGGGACTTCCCAATGTTGAGGTCATCACTGAACGCATTGAGTGTTGGCGTCCAGAATACGGAATTGACTGCATTGTGTGTCGCGGATACGGATCGTTGCGTAAGTTCTATGATGACACGCGCGCCCTGCATAACGATGGCTGCCGATTGGTGGCGATGAAAGGGGCACCGAGCGATGCGGAACTTGCCGAGTTAAGGTTGGTTTCGACGGCAACATCGGTCCAGATGCTGGAAACCCCATGGTGGGACCACCGGCAGCTGGTGTTCATTGACGTTGGGGCGTGATCTTGGCCCGGTCTGGAATTTTAAAAGGCGTGGCTACGGGTCTGCCTGCCCGACGCGGCCGGGCAGTCGATCCAGCGAGGTTGGAATCAATGCCGATCTGACCGCATTTATGCGGGATATGTCATAATACGGATCTGTCGTTGGCCCACCAGAATATGAAAACGCGTGGCAAATAATGTAGTCATCATGGCGAGAGTCATCGCAATCGCGAATCAAAAAGGCGGCGTTGGGAAAACTACAACGAGCGTCAATCTGGCAGCCTCACTGGGGGCAACTAAGCGTCGTGTGTTACTAATCGATCTTGATCCCCAGGGTAATGCGACCATGGGTAGCGGAATCGATAAACGCGAGGTTGATAAGTCTAGTTACGATGTACTTATGGACGAATTAGACGTAGCTGAGGCAGTGATCTATTTGCCTGCCTTGGATTATTCATTACTGCCGTCCAATGCCGATCTCACAGCTGCTGAAGTCGGCTTGGTAGATCAACTTGGGCGCGAGTCGCGGCTTCGTCAAGCAATAAAGCGTGTGCGTGATGATTACGGCTATATCATCATTGATTGCCCGCCCGCTCTCAATATGTTGACTATCAATGCCTTAGTTGCTGCAAATTCGGTGATCATACCAACCCAGTGCGAGTACTATGCGCTAGAGGGGTTGTCGGCTTTATTAGAGACGCTAGAGCAGATCAAAAAAGTTCTCAATCCGGGTCTCTATGTAGAGGGTTTTCTACGGACAATGTACGATCCGCGAAATAACCTCGCGAATCAGGTTTCGCAGCAGCTAATGAAACATTTTGGCGACAAGGTTTACCATACTGTCATACCTCGGAACGTTAGGCTCGCGGAGGCGCCAAGTCACGGTGTGCCGGCTTTGCTTTACGATAAGTCGTCGACGGGCGCGGTCGCCTATTTGGCGCTCGCGGGGGAGATGTTGCGGCGAGATGAAACCAAACTAGTGGCAAATTAAGATGCTCTATCAGTAAAAATTTGATCGGATACAAGAGATAACGACCATGGCAACAAAGAAAAGGGCATTGGGTAGAGGGCTTGACGCGCTACTCGGTACGGGTGCCGATCAATCGTTGCGCGAGGATACCAACGAGGACCTACTAAAATCGATCCCGATCGATATGATAGAACGAGGGCGTTATCAACCACGAAGCAACCTTAAAAGTGAGACGCTGCAGGAATTAGCTAAATCAATCGAGGTACAAGGTGTCGTGCAGCCTATCGTGGTTCGTCCAATTGGCGACTCTGACCGTTATGAGATCATCGCGGGTGAAAGACGGTGGCGAGCGTCACAAATTGCCGGTCTGCAGGAAATTCCATCGATCGTGCGTGATGTCCCAGATCAGATTGCGGCTAGTGTCGCGCTGATCGAAAACATCCAGCGTGAACAGCTCAATGTACTAGAAGA